>NZ_JABFAZ010000009.1:144054-154891 GCF_017168505.1 Micrococcus sp. KRD077
TCACCCAGCCGGCCACCCTCACCGCGCAGAAGCTGGCCGACGCCGCGATCGCCGGGCAGTCGAGCGTGCTGTTCGCCTCCCCCGCCGCCCTGCCGCCGGCCGACCGACTGCCCGGCTGGGACCCGGCGTGGTCCCGCCTCGTGGAGATCCGCTCCGCCGCGGACCCGGAGGGGACCGTGCGGACGCTGCACGTGGCGGACACCGGACCCGTGCTCGCGGCGGCCGGGGCGGAGATCGTCGGCACGATCGTGGCGGTGCACGGCAACCCGACGTGGTCCTGGCTGTGGCGGTCCCTGCTCGCGGAGACCGTGCGCCGGGCACGCCGGGGCATGGCCGCGTGGCGCGTCGTGGCGCCGGACCAGCTGGACATGGGCTTCTCCGAGCGCCTCGCGCACGCGGGCTACCCGTCCGCCGCGTCGATGGGCCGTGCCGGCGACACCTACCGCACGCTGGGCGGCCGCATCGCCGACCTGGACGCGCTGCTGGCGGCTCTCGGGCTGCGCGACCTGGCAGCCACCGGCCACCCGCTGATCACGCTCGGCCACGACTGGGGCGGCGTCGTGTCCCTCGGCTGGGCGGCGCGTCATCCGGAGCTGGTGGCCGGCGTCGCGACCCTGAACACCGCGGTCCACCAGCCCGAGGGGGCGCCGATCCCCGCCCCGCTGCAGGCCGCCCTCGCCGGGCCCGTCCTGCCGGCCTCCACCGTCACCACGGACGCCTTCCTCTCCGTGACGACCTCCCTCGCCACGCCGGCCCTCGACCGCGAGACCCGGGCGGCCTACCACCTGCCCTACGACGCGGCGGCCCGACGCGGCGGCGTCGGCGGCTTCGTCGCGGACATCCCGGCCGACCCCGGCCACGGCAGCCATCCCGAACTGCAGCGGGTGGGCGAGGACCTCGCCTCCCTGGGCCGCACCGACGTGCCCGCCCTCATCCTGTGGGGCGCCGACGACCCGGTCTTCCTGGACCGCTACCTCGACGACCTCCGCGACCGCCTGCCCCGCGCGCGCGTGCACCGTTACGAGCAGGCGGGACACCTGCTCGTGGACGACCGCGACATCACCGCGCCCCTGCTGCAGTGGGCCCAGCTGCTGCGTGGCGGCCAGCTCTCCGACCCCGCCTCGGGGCTGCCGGGCCCCGTCCCGCACGCCACCACCGACGCGGCCGCCGACCCGGGCCTGGAGGTGGACCTCGGGGAGGAGCCCGGAGCCCGCGATCCCGGGGTGGTCCGGCTCTGGGACCACCTGCGCGACTGGGGCGCCCCCGGCTCGGACCACCGCGAGTACACCGCGCTGGTGGACATGGCCGGCGCCCAGGCCGGCCGCTCGCTGGTGGGCACCGCCCGCCGACCCGTGGCCGTCACCTGGGGTGAGCTGCAGGAGATGGTCTCGGCCATCGCCACCGGGCTGTGGGCCGCGGGCATGCGGCCGGGCGACCGGGTCGCCATGCTCGTGCCGCCGGGCCGGGACCTGTCGGCGGCCCTGTACGCCGTGCTGCGCGTGGGCGCCGTCGCCGTGGTGGCCGACCAGGGCCTCGGCGTCAAGGGCATGACCCGGGCGATGAAGTCGGCCCGCCCCCGGTGGATCATCGGCCGCACCCCCGGGTTGACGCTCGCCCGTGCCCAGTCGTGGCCGGGCACCCGGATCTCCGTGACCGAGCCGGGCGCCGCCCAGCGCCGCCTGCTCGACGTCTCCGACTCGCTCTACGCGATGGTGGACCGCCACCGCGACCCGGCCGCGGGCGACGCCGTCGACGAGCACGGCACCGTGCTGCCCGAGCCCGCCCTGGACGCAGACGCCGCGGTGCTGTTCACCTCCGGCTCCACGGGCCCGGCCAAGGGCGTCGTGTACACGCACGAGCGGCTGGGCCGCCTCGTGGCGCTGATCTCCCGCACCCTGGGCATCCGCCCGGGCGGGTCCCTGCTGGCCGGCTTCGCCCCGTTCGCGCTGCTCGGACCCGCCCTCGGCGCCGCGTCCGTCTCCCCGGACATGGACGTCACCCAGCCGGCCACCCTCACCGCGCAGAAGCTGGCCGACGCCGCGATCGCCGGGCAGTCGAGCGTGCTGTTCGCCTCCCCCGCCGCCCTGGCGAACGTGGTCGCGACCGCCGACGGGCTCGACGCTCCCCAGCGCGAGGCGCTCGACGCCGTGCGGCTCGTGCTCTCGGCCGGCGCCCCCGTGCACCCGCAGCTGATGCGGCAAGTCTCGGACCTGATGCCGAACGCCCGGGTCCACACGCCGTGGGGCATGACCGAGGGGCTGCTGCTCACGGACATCGACGGCGACGAGGTGCAGCGCCTGCGCACCGCCGACGACGCGGGCGTCTGTGTGGGCTCCGCGCTGCCCACGGTGTCCCTGGCCATCGCGCCGCTCCTCGAGGACGGCAGCGCCGACGACGTCATCCTCGACCCCGCGCGGGGCCACGGCGTCCTCGGCGAGATCGTGGTCAGCGCCCCCCACCTGAAGGACCGCTACGACGCGCTCTGGCACACCGACCAGCAGAGCAAGCGCGACGGGCTGTGGCGGCGGGACGGCCGGGTATGGCACCGCACCGCCGACGTCGGCCACTTCGACGCCGAGGGCCGCGTCTGGCTCGAGGGTCGGCTCCAACACGTGATCACCACGCCCGAGGGCCCGGTCGGTCCGGGCGGGCCCGAGAAGACCGTCGACGCGCTCGGGCCGGTGCGGCGCAGCGCCGTCGTCGGCGTCGGGCCCCGGGGCACGCAGGCCGTGGTCGTCGTCGTGGAGGCGGCCGTGCCGGCCACGCGCCCGGCGCGACGCCCGGGTCACCACCGCGACGGCCGACCCAAGCAGGGCCTCGCCCCGACCGCGCTGGCCTCCGCCGTGCGCGCGGCCCTCGAGCCGCTGCCGGTGGCCGCGGTGCTCGTGGCGGATGAGATCCCCACCGACATCCGGCACAACTCCAAGATCGACCGCGCCCGGGTGGCCGACTGGGCGGAGGCCGTGCTCGCCGGCGGGAAGGCGGGTGCGCTGTGAGCGGCTTCGGCTACGACGTCGGCCTCGACGCCGCCGGCATGCCCGACCTCGTCGAGCGCCTCGAGTCCCGCCGCGTCCTGGTGACCGGCGCCTCGGGGCTGCTGGGCGCGGGCGTCGCCCGGGTGCTCGCCGATGCCGGCAACGACGTGACCACCCTGCAGCGGCGTCCCTCGGGCGTGCCCGGTGCGCGGGACGTGCGCGGGTCCGTGACCGACCCGGCCGCCGTCGAGGAGGCCCTGACCGGCGCGGACACCGTGGTGCACGTGGCCGCGAAGGTGTCCGTGTCCGGCCCCGAGCACGAGTACGAGGCCGTGAACGTCGAGGGCACGCGCATCCTGCTGCACGCCGCGCAGCGCCACGGCGTGCGACGCTTCGTCCACGTCTCCTCCCCCTCCGTGGCGCACGCCGGCGACTCCATCGTCGGTGAGGGCGCCGGAGCCGCCAGCCCCGAGCACGCGCGCGGGCCCTACGCCCGCACGAAGGCGGCGGGCGAGCGTCTGGCCCTGGCCGCCGACCGCGACGACTTCCGCGTCCTCGTGCTGCGCCCCCACCTGATGTGGGGGCCCGGGGACCTGCAGCTCACCGACCGGATCGTGCAGCGTGCGCGGGCCGGGCGGATGCCCGTGCTCGGCACGGGCGCTCCCCTGGTCGACACGCTGTACACGGCCAACGCCGTCGAGGCCGTGGTGGCGGCTGTGTCCGCGGCCGACGTGCACCACGGCGAGGCCCTCGTGGTCACCAACGGCGAGCCGCGACCGGTCGGCGAGCTGATCCGCCAGATCGCGCTGGCGGGCGGCGCCGCGGAGCCCGAACGCCGCGTCCCGGCGGGCCTGGCCCGGCGCGCCGGTGCCCTGATCGAGCGGGCGTGGGAGCGGGATCTGTTCGGGCTGCGGTCCCGGGGCGTGGGCTCCGACGACGGCGAGCCGCCGCTGACCGAGTTCCTCGCCGAGCAGCTCTCGACCGCCCACTGGTTCGACCAGCGTCGCACCCGTGAGGTCCTCGCGTGGACGCCGACCGTGAGCATCGACGAGGGCCTGCACCGCGTCGCGGCGTACTACCGCGACCGCTGACGTCCGCCCAGGGCTTTCGTTCGGGAAACGGCGCGGGTCACGCCGCTTTCGTTCGGGAAACGGCGGCGACTGCGCCGCCGTCGCCTCGGTGCCCGCCGTTTCCCGAACGACGACGCTCCTGGGGCCGCCGTTTCCCGAACGAAAGCGGAGGGTCAGGCGTCGATGCGCGCGCGGTCCAGCTCGTCGGCGTGGGAGACGATGAAGTCCTTGCGCGGGGCCACCGCGGAACCCATGAGCAGGTCGAAGACGCGCTCGGCGGCCTCCACCTCGGCGATGTTCACGCGGCGGAGCATGCGGTGGCGCGGGTCCATGGTGGTCTCGGCCAGCTGGTCCGCGTCCATCTCGCCCAGGCCCTTGTAGCGCTGGATCGGCTCGCGGTACGAGCGGCCCTCCCGCTCCAGGCGGGCGAGCGTCGCGTGGAGCTCCTGCTCCGAGTACGTGTAGATGACCTCGCGTTCCTTGACGCCGCGGGTCACCGCCTCGATCCGGTGCAGCGGCGGGACGGCCGCGTACACGCGCCCGGCCTCGACCATGGGCCGCATGTAGCGGAAGAAGAGCGTCAGCAGGAGGGTGCGGATGTGGGCACCGTCCACGTCCGCGTCTGTCATCAGCACGACCTTGCCGTAGCGGGCCGCATCCAGGTCGAAGCTGCGCCCCGCGCCGCCCCCGACGACCTGGATCAGCGCCGCGCACTCGGCGTTGGCCAGGATGTCCGAGACGGAGGCCTTCTGCACGTTCAGGATCTTGCCCCGGATCGGCAGCAGGGCCTGGAAGTCGGAGGACCGGGCCAGCTTGGCGGTGCCGAGCGCCGAGTCGCCCTCGACGATGAACAGCTCGGAGGAGGCGACGTCGTTGCTGCGGCAGTCCGCCAGCTTGGCCGGCATCGTCGAGGTCTCCAGGGCGTTCTTGCGCCGCTGGTTCTCCTTGTGGGTGCGCGCGGAGATGCGCGACTTCATCTCGGCGACGACCTTCTCCAGCAGCGTGTGCACCTGCTGCTTCTGGGCGCGGGCCGTGGAGGTGAGGCGGGCGGTCAGCTGCTTCTCCACCACTTGGGAGACGATCCGCCGCACCGCGGAGGTGCCGAGGATCTCCTTGGTCTGCCCCTCGAACTGCGGCTCGGCGAGCCGCACCGTCAGGACGGCGGTCATGCCGGCCAGCACGTCGTCCTTCTCCACCTTGTCCGACCCGGCCTTGAGCCGGCGCGCGTTGGCCTCCACCTGGGCCCGGAACACCTTCAGCAGTGCCGCCTCGAACCCGGACTGGTGGGTGCCGCCCTTGGGCGTGGCGATGATGTTCACGAAGGACCGGAACACGGTGTCGTAGCCGACGTCCCAGCGCAGGGCGACGTCCACCTCGCACGTGCGCTGCACATCCTGCATGGAGGTGCGCCCGTCCTCGCCGAGCACCGGGACCCGCTCCTTGAAGGTGCCGGAGCCCTGGATCCGCCACACGTCCGTCACCGGGGTGGCGGGCGTGAGGTGCTCCACGAACTCGGAGATGCCGCCGTCGTACTGGAAGACCTCCTCGACCGGGCCGTCGGCGCCGGGCGTGCCGGGTCGGCGGCGCAGGTCCTTGACTGTGATCCGCAGGCCCGGGATCAGGTAGGCGGTCTGGCGCGCCCGCGCCTGGAGCTCCTCGGCGGAGAACGTCGCGTCCTTCACGAAGATCTGCTCGTCCGCCCAGTAGCGCACGCGCGTGCCGGTCTGCCCGCGCTTGGCCTTCCCGACGACGTCCAGCGGCGAGGCGTCCGTGGACGGCTCGAACGGGGCGGCCGGCGACGGGCGCGACCCGTCCTGGAAGCGGCCCGGCTCGCCGCGCCGGAACGACATCTGGTGGACCTTGCCGCCGCGCAGCACCTGCACGTCCAGGCGCGAGGACAGGGCATTGACCACCGACGCGCCCACGCCGTGCAGGCCACCCGAGGCGGCGTAGGAACCGCCGCCGAACTTGCCGCCGGCGTGGAGCTTGGTGAACACCACCTCGACACCGGACAGGCCGGTGCGCGGCTCCACGTCCACGGGGATGCCGCGCCCGTTGTCCTCGACCTCGACGGAGCCGTCCGGATGCAGGGTGATCTCGATCGACTGCCCGAAGCCGGCCAGAGCCTCGTCCACCGAGTTGTCGATGATCTCCCAGAGGCAGTGCATGAGGCCGCGGGAATCGGTGGAGCCGATGTACATGCCCGGCCGCTTGCGGACGGCCTCGAGCCCCTCCAGCACGGAGAGGTGGCGGGCGTTGTACTCGGTGTTCGCGGGCACGGGGCGGGCCTTTCGGTGGACGACGGCGGCCGGTCCAGCCTACTCCGCGGGCCGGACACGCCAGGGTTCGGGCCGGACGTCCCTGGGCAGCCCGGCCCGGCTGCTTGCGTACGCGGGTGGCGAAACGCGGGTGCGGGGCGGGCGCGCGGGGAAGTTCCCTGCCATCCTTGCTGTTCCATGGGACAAGAGGAGGACCGACCCGCCCCACCGGCGTCGTCGCCCTCCAGCCCCGAGAGACCCGAGGAGGACACCATGTCCATCACCGCCGTGGCCGAGCCGGCCGCCCTCACCCGTTCCGACCGCTGCGACCGCTGCGGCGCGCAGGCCTACGTCCGCGCCGTGCTGCACTCGGGCGGTGCCCTCCAGTTCTGCGCCCACCACGCCCGCGCCGTCGAGGACGCGCTGCGTCCCCAGGCCGCGCTGTGGCAGGACGAGACGGACCGCCTCACCGCCGGCGCCTGACGCGCCCGGCATGACGAAGGGCCGGACCCCCGCGGGGGTCCGGCCCTTCATCATGCCGCTCCGACTCAGTCCAGGTAGTCCCGGAGCACCTGCGAGCGGGAGGGGTGACGCAGCTTGGACATGGTCTTCGACTCGATCTGGCGGATGCGCTCTCGTGTCACTCCGTAGACCTTGCCGATCTCGTCCAGCGTCTTGGGCTGGCCGTCGGTCAGGCCGAAGCGCATGGCGACGACGCCGGCCTCGCGCTCGGAAAGGGTGTCCAGCACCGAGTGCAGCTGCTCCTGGAGCAGCGTGAAGGAGACGGCGTCCGCGGGCACCACGGCCTCGGAGTCCTCGATCAGGTCGCCGAACTCGGAGTCGCCGTCCTCGCCGAGCGGGGTGTGCAGGGAGATGGGCTCGCGGCCGTACTTCTGCACCTCCACGACCTTCTCCGGGGTCATGTCCAGCTCCTTGGCCAGCTCCTCCGGGGTGGGCTCGCGGCCGAGGTCCTGGAGCATCTGCCGCTGCACGCGGGCCAGCTTGTTGATGACCTCCACCATGTGCACCGGGATGCGGATGGTGCGGGCCTGGTCCGCCATGGCGCGGGTGATGGCCTGACGGATCCACCACGTGGCATACGTGGAGAACTTGAAGCCCTTGGTGTAGTCGAACTTCTCGACGGCGCGGATCAGGCCGAGGTTGCCCTCCTGGATGAGGTCCAGGAACAGCATGCCGCGACCGGTGTAGCGCTTGGCCAGGGAGACCACCAGACGCAGGTTGGCCTCGAGCAGGTGGTTCTTGGCCTTGCGCCCGTCCGCGATGATCAGCTGGATGTCCCGGCGCTCGCGGTAGTCGTCGGAGGCCTCGTGCTGCACGACGTGCTCGGCGTAGAGGCCGGCCTCGATGCGCATGGCCAGGTCCACCTCCTGCTCGGCGTTGAGCAGGGCGACCTTGCCGATCTGCTTCAGGTAGTCCTTCACCGGGTCCGCCGTGGCGCCCGCCACGACCACCTGCTGCACCGGGGCGTCGTCCTCGGAGTCGTCCATGACGAACGCGCCCTTGGACTGGGCCACCTTCTGGCCTGTGGCGGCCGTCGTGCCGGTCACGGCCTCCGCGTCCATCGCCGGACGCTCCGGAGCGTCCGAGCCGTCCGCGTCCTCATCATCAGAGTCTTCGGTGGCGGTCTCGTCCGCCACCACGTCCTCCTCGACGGCGTCCGCGGCCTCGGTGCGCTCGCGCGCCTGGACGAGCTCCTCGTCGTCCTCGGCCTGCTCGGCGGAGGCGGCGGACGCGGTGGCCTTCTTGCCCCCGGTCGTGGCGGTCTTCTTCGCGGCGGTGGTCTTGGCCGTGGCGGTGGTCTTGGCCGCGGTGGGCTTCCGGGTCGCCTTCTTCTTGGCCGTCGGCGTGGCAGCGGTCTTGGTCGCCGCCGACTTCGTCGCGGTCGTCCGCGTCGTGGCGCCCTTGGTCGTGGCGCTCTTCGTGGCTGCCGACTTCTTGGCTGCCGACTTCTTGGCTGCCGTGGAGCGGGTGCGCGTGGTCGTGGCCTCGGAGGCAGTGGTCTCCTTGCCGTCCTGCACACCGCTGGTCGTCGAAGTGGTCACTCGAGGCCTTTCCGTCTCGTCCGCGGCCACCCGCGGATCCTTGCAGTCCATAGACACGTGACCCTGTCAAGTCGCGGCCTCGGACGACCGACGTCGTCCGGGCCCGCCGACTGCAGGGTCCGTGAGTGCCAACGACGGCTGAGACCGATCTATTCCGAACCCGGGAAACGGGCTGCGGTCGGCCGTGCCGTCGTGAAGCCGCATCATTCTCTCATGGGCGGCCACCGTCGGGCCGCCACGCGGTGGCCGGGTCGGTCGCCCAGCCTGCGACGCACCCCGCGGCCACGATGCGTCGCAGGACGGAGACGAACGGGTCGCCGGGACTCAGCGCCGCCGCCGCGGTCAGGTGGGCGTCCGCGTCGGAGCCGTGGCCGCGGGCCCAGCCGACCCACCCGGCCAGTGCCAGGGCCTGAGCCGCCACGGCCGGCGTCGCGACGGGCACGAGCGCGCGCAGCCCCGCCCGCAGGGCGTCCAGCCGGTCCCAGGCCGGCGCCCGGCGCGAGGCCGCGGTGAGGATCCGTTCCTCGTCCCCCGGATCCCCCGTGGCCGCGCCGGACGGCGCGGCGGCATGGAGCAGCAGGCCGTCGCGCCAGGCCGGACGCGTCAGCGGCGAGCCCAGCACGGCGGGTGCGGGCGCACCGCGGCCACGCGCCGTGCCGGTCAGCACCGGCTCCCACTGCGCCAGCCACGCGCGGCGTGCCGGGGGCGCGTCCTGCTCGGGCGGCCGCCACCGCGCGTCGTCGGGCCGGGCCGCGGCGGGACCACGACGCGGGACCGGGTCGGACACCGCCGCGCGGTCCCAGACCGAACCGCGGGTCATCAGGTGCAGGGACAGCGGCGCGGCTCGGGGGTCGAGGGTGCCCTCCTCGGCGATGCTGCTCCCCCACCAGGGGCGCGCCCGTCCGTGCGCGCACGTCCAGGCCGCGGCCAGGGGGCGACCCGCGGACGCCAGGGCGTCGTCGAGCGCCGCGGCCCAGCCGGGACGGGTCAGCGTGGCTCGGGCGCCGTCCGGCAACGCGAGGCAGAGCGTCGCGTCCGCTGCCGCGTCCCGCCGGCACACCTCGGCCACGGCGCAGGCCCAAGCGTCGACGTCGACCTCCTCGGGAGGCAGATCGACCCGCACCACAGCGCGCAGGCGCCCGTCGTGCAGGGTGAGGAGGACGAGGCTGTCCTCGGGCAACCGCCCGAGGGCGTGGCCGACGTAGGCGAGCAGGTCCTCCGGGCCGCGGGCCGGCAGGACGGGGGCGTCGAGCGAGGTGGGGGCTTCCATGCCGCCACCCTCGCCGACCGGGCCCCCGCGGTGGAATCAGTCCCCGTCGTCGGTGGACGGACGGCCGGGTCCGTCCTCCTGTGCAGGAGCGGACCCGCCGCCGGCGTCCCGCGCGGCGAGGTACGCCTCGACGGCGGAGGCGAGTTCGTCGCCGTCGGGCAGGCCCTGCTCGGTCTCGAGCAACGACCGCTCCTGGTCCTCGGCGTTCTGGTCGTAGTTGCGCTCCAGGCCGGCGATCATCTGCTGGATCTCCCCGGACCCGGAGACCTGGCGCTCCAGCTCGGCCTCGATGTCCCGCGAGGCGTCTCGCAGGTCGTCCGAGGGCAGCATGAGCCCCATGGCGGCCCCCGCGTACTCGAGCGCGGCCACGGCCGCCTGGGGGAAGGACGCCTCGGCCACGTAGTGCGGCACATGGACGGTGTAGCCCGCCGTCGGCAGGTCCGCCTCCTCGGCGCGCAGCTCGAGCATCTGCAGCAGCCCCGCGACGATGTCCGCCTCCGGGCTCCAGGTGGACAGCCCCTCGACGGCGTCGGCGCGGGACCCGTGCGTCGTGACCCCGAGCCGCCGCGTGTGCGGCACGGGCAGCGGGGCCGCGTCGAGGAAGGTGAGCGAGTCCACCTCCCACTCCTGCGCGAGGCCGAGCACGGCCTCCGTCACCGCCTGCCACCGGAAGTCCGGCTCGGGGCCGGACAGCAGCAGGAAGGGGTGGCCGAGCAGGTCCTCGACCAGCTGCACCTCGAGCGCGGGCAGGCGCAGATCACGGTAGCGGTCCCGGTCGAACCGGAGCCGGGGACGCCGGGCGCGGTAGTCGAACATCGAGTCGACGTCGAAGGAGACGACGGTCCGATGGGTCAGGTGCTCGTGCAGCGCGGCCCGCACCTGCCGAGCGACCCGGCCCGCGTCCATGTGCCCGGTCAGGGCCACGAGCATGCCCAGGCCGGGGGGCACGGGCGCCCCCTCATGACGGGTGTACAGCGGCGCGGCGTCCTGCACGTCTCGTTCCCCTTCCGGTGGTCCGTCTGCGGGAGAGTCGTCCCCGCCGCCCGGATGGCGACGGACGCACATCCCTCCCTGTCCTCTGGCGTCAGTCAACCACGGCACGGCACCCTCCTATTCCGCGCCCGCGCGCCCTGGACGGGCGCGCGAGCCCTCTGACTAGGATGACGCGGGACGGCCCGGCCCACCCCGCCGGGCGCATCCC
>NZ_JABFAZ010000009.1:154991-174048 GCF_017168505.1 Micrococcus sp. KRD077
CATCCCCCCACCGCCGGAAGAGAGGCCCGTCCGTGATCACCCTGGACCGCCCGACCCTGACCGCCCGCGCCCTGGAGGACCTGACCGCCTCCGCCCTCGTGGTGGGGGTGGGCACCGGTCCGGACGGCCCCGTGCTCCTGACGGACGCGCTGCCGGCCGAGGCGGCCACCGCCCTCGAGGCCTCGTTCGAGCTGCTGGGCGTGCGGGGCGCCGAGGACGAGGTCCACCGCCTCCCGGGGCTGGGCGGCGTGCCGGTGCCGCTGCTGGTCCTGGCCGGCGTCGGCGGTCTGGACGACGACGGCGAGGCCTCGGACGAGTCCCTGCGCCGCGCCGCTGGGGCTGCCGTGCGCTCCCTGGCCGGCACCGACGCCGTGGCCCTGGCCCTGCCGGCCGACACCCCGGCCCGACTGGCCGCCGTCGCCGAGGGCGCCGTCCTGGGTGCGTACGCCTTCACCGCCCAGAAGTCCGAGCGCGCCCGCGCCGAGGCGGACTCGTCCCGTCCCGTCCGCGAGCTCGAGGTCGTCACCCCGCTCGCCGCCGCGGACGCCGACCCCGTGCTGCGCCGGGCCGCCGTCGTGGGCGACGCGGTCTGCGCCGTGCGCGACCTGGTGAACACGGCCCCCTCGCACCTCTACCCGGCCACGTTCGCGGACGCCGTCGCGGAGGACCTCGCGGACTCGTCCGTGAGCGTGGACGTGTGGGACGAGGACCGCCTGCGCGCCGAGGGCTTCGGCGGCATCCTCGCGATCGGCCAGGGCTCCTCCCGCCCGCCGCGGCTCGTGCGCATCGAGCACGCGCCGGCCGACGCCGCCGCGCACATCGCGCTGGTGGGCAAGGGCATCACCTTCGACACGGGCGGCATCTCGCTGAAGCCCGCCGCCTCGATGATGACGATGAAGTCGGACATGGCCGGCGCCGCCACCGTCTTCGCCGTCGTGCGCGCCGCCGCGGCCCTGGACGTCCCTGTGAAGGTGACCGGCTGGCTGGCGCTGGCCGAGAACATGCCCTCGGGCACCGCCATCCGCCCGTCCGACGTCATCACGATGTACGGCGGCAAGACCGTGGAGGTCATGAACACGGACGCCGAGGGCCGCGTCGTCATGGCCGACGCCCTCGTGGCGGCCACCGACGAGCGACCCGACGCGGTGCTCGACGTGGCCACCCTCACCGGTGCCCAGCTGGTCGCCCTCGGCGTGCGCCACACGGGCGTCATGGGTGACGACGCGCTGCGCGACGAGGTCGTCGCCGCGGCCGACGCGGCCGGGGAGCTCGCGTGGGGCATGCCCCTGCCGGAGCAGCTGCGCGCCTCGCTCACTTCGCGCGTCGCGGACATCTCCAACATGGGCGACCGCTTCGGCGGCATGATGACCGCCGCCACCTTCCTGCGCGAATTCGTCGACGCCGGACGGTCGGAGGGCGACGCCGCCGCACGGACCCCCTGGGCCCACCTCGACATCGCCGGCCCCTCCTTCAACGAGTCGGCCGCGTACGGCTACACCCCGCAGGACGCCACCGGCGTGATGGTGCGGACCCTGGTGGGTCTCATCGAGGGGCGTGCCCGGTAAGGTTGGTCCCGATGTCCACCGCGTCCCCGGCCGCGCGGCCCGCCGCCGACGGCCGGGGGTGGCGGTGACGCACCACCACCACGATCCACCGACCCCAGCACCAAGGAGCAACACCGTGGCCGACAAGGCAACCGCTCAGGAATTCGACGTCCTCGTCCTCGGCGGTGGCTCCGCCGGGTACGCCGCAGCCCTGCGTTCCGTGCAGTACGGCAAGTCCGTCGCCCTCGTGGAGAAGTCCAAGGTCGGCGGCACCTGCCTGCACTGGGGCTGCATCCCCACGAAGGCCTACCTGCACGCCGCCGAGGTGGCCGACGAGACCCGCAACGCCGCCAAGTTCGGTATCAACGCGACCCTCGAGTCCGTGGACATGGCGAAGGTGCGCGACTACAAGGACGGCATCGTCGCCGGCAAGCACAAGGGCCTGGCCGGCCTGCTGAAGATGCGCAAGGTCCAAGTCATCGAGGGCGAGGGCAAGCTCGTCTCGAAGAACGAGGTCGAGGTCGACGGCACCCGTTACACGGCGGAGAACATCGTGCTGGCCTCCGGCTCCGTGGCCAAGACCATGGGCCTGCCCATCTCCAAGAAGATCATGACCTCCACGGAGGCCCTCGAGCTGGACTACACCCCGAAGTCGGCCATCGTGCTCGGCGGCGGTGTCATCGGCTCCGAGTTCGCGTCCCTGTGGAACTCCTTCGGCGTCGACGTCACCATCATCGAGGGCCTGAAGACCCTGGTCCCCAACGAGGACCCGGCGATCATCAAGGTCCTCGAGCGCGAGTTCAAGAAGAAGGGCATCAAGACCAACCTGGGCACGTTCTTCGACAAGGTCGAGGAGACCGACTCGGGCGTCAAGGTGACCCTCGCGGACGGCAAGGAGTTCGAGGCCGAGGTCTGCCTCGTCGCCGTCGGCCGCGGCCCGAACACCGAGGGCCTCGGCTACGAGGAGCAGGGCGTCAAGATGGACCGCGGCTTCGTCCTCACCGACGAGCGTCTGCACACCGGCGTCGGCAACATCTACGCCGTGGGCGACATCGTTCCTGGTCTGCAGCTGGCGCACCGCGGCTTCCAGCAGGGCATCTTCGTGGCCGAGGAGATCGCCGGCAACAAGCCGATGGTCGTCGAGGACATCAACATCCCGAAGGTCACCTTCACCGAGCCGGAGATCATGTCCGTGGGCTACACCCAGCCCAAGGCGGAGGAGGAGTTCGGCAAGGACAACGTCGAGGTCGCCGAGTACAACCTGGCCGGCAACGGCAAGTCCTCGATCCTCGGCACCGGCGGCATCATCAAGATGATCCGCCAGAAGAACGGCCCGATCGTGGGCGTGCACGGCATCGGCAAGCGCATCGGCGAGCAGATCGGCGAGGCGCAGCTCATCGTGAACTGGGAGGCCTACCCCGAGGACGTCGCCCAGTTCGTGCACGCGCACCCCACGCAGAACGAGGCCCTGGGCGAGGCCGCCATGGCCCTGTTCGGCCACCCGCTGCACAGCTGACCCACCGCACTGACCATCCCGGGCCCGTGCGTCGGGCCCACCTCGCAACCCCGGGTGGGCGCCCCCGGCGCCCACCCCTCATGAGGAGCATCGGAACCATGTCTGAAACCGTGAACCTGCCCGCCCTGGGCGAATCCGTCACCGAGGGCACCGTGACCCGCTGGCTCAAGGCCGTCGGCGACGAGGTCGCCGTCGACGAGCCCCTGGTGGAGGTCTCCACCGACAAGGTCGACACCGAGATCCCGTCCCCCGTGGCCGGCGTGCTCGAGGAGATCCTGGTCGAGGAGGACGACACGGTCGAGGTCGGCGCCCCGCTGGTCACGATCGGCGACGGCTCCGGCGGCGGCTCCGCCGACGCGTCGGAGGACGACGCCGCGGCCGAGGAGCCCGCCGTCGAGGAGGCGCAGCAGGACGACGCCCAGCAGGAGCCCGCAGGCGAGCCGGCTCCGGAGGAGCGCGCCTCCACCGACCAGGGCTCGGACGGGGCCCCGTCGGCCGGCGGCGAGGCCTCCGAGGTCACCCTGCCCGCGCTGGGCGAGTCCGTGACCGAGGGCACCGTGACCCGCTGGCTGAAGTCCGTCGGCGACGAGGTCGAGGTCGACGAGCCGCTGCTCGAGGTCTCCACCGACAAGGTCGACACCGAGATCCCCTCCCCCGTGGCGGGCACCCTCCTGGAGATCCGTGCGGAGGAGGACGACACCGTCGAGGTGGGCGCCGTCCTCGCACTCGTCGGCTCCGGCTCCGCCGGCGGCGGCTCCGCCCCGTCGGAGGGCTCCTCCGGTCAGGACGAGGCGTCCGCCGAGGAGATCGAGGACAAGGCGACCGAGGCCGAGGCCCCCGAGGAGACCGAGGAGGCCGCCGAGGCCGCCGGCGCCGAGAAGTCGGAGAAGACGCCGGAGGCGTCTCCGTCCGAGGAGGCCTCCCGGCGCGAGTCCGCTGAGCGCGACTCCGCGCAGGCCGAGTCCGCCGAGGCGCCCTCCGCCACCGAGCCCGGCCAGGGCTACGTGACCCCGCTGGTGCGCCGCCTGGCCCACCAGAACAACGTGGACCTGTCCACGGTTCGCGGCACGGGCGTCGGCGGCCGCATCCGCAAGCAGGACGTGCTCGCCGCCGCGCTGGCCTCGCAGGCCGCCGCGGGCGGGTCCGAGGCTCCGGCCGAGCAGGCCTCCGAGGCTGCCGCCCCGTCGTCCGCCCCGGCCGCTGCGTCCGCCCCGGCCGCGAGCTCCTCCGTGGACCCCTCGGTCCGCGGCGAGGTGGAGAAGGCGCCGCGCATCCGCCAGGTCATCGCCCAGCGCATGCGCGAGTCCCTCGACCTGTCCGCCCAGCTGACCCAGGTGCACGAGGTGGACGTCACCCGCATCGTGCAGCTGCGCAAGAAGGCCAAGGCCTCCTTCCAGCAGCAGGCCGGCGTGAACCTGACGTACCTGCCGTTCATCACCAAGGCGGTCGCCGAGGCCCTCAAGCAGCACCCCAAGCTGAACGCGTCGTTCTCCGAGGACAACAAGGAAATCACGTACCACGCGTCCGAGGACATCGCGATCGCCGTGGACACGGAGAAGGGGCTGCTGGTGCCCGTCATCAAGGACGCCGGCTCCCTGAACCTGACGGGCCTCGCCCAGAAGATCGCCGACGTGGCCGAGCGCACCCGCACGAACAAGATCTCGCCGGACGAGCTCTCGGGCGGCACGTTCTCGATCACGAACATCGGCTCCGTGGGCGCGCTGTTCGACACGCCGATCATCAACCAGCCGCAGGTCGCGATCCTGGGCATCGGTGCGATCGTCAAGCGCCCCATGGTGGTGACCGACGCGGACGGCAACGACTCGATCGCCATCCGCCACATGATGTACCTGTCCCTGACCTACGACCACCGCCTGGTGGACGGGGCCGACGCGGGCCGCTTCCTGACGACGCTGCGTCAGCGTCTCGAGGGCGGCGAGTTCGCCAACGAGCTGGGTCTCTGACGGAAAGGGAGAAGGACTGTGGATATCCTGCACAGCATCCTGGTGGCCGTGCACATCGTGTCCGCCGCAGCGATCGTGGGCGGTTGGTTCGCGCACTTCCGCAACCCGACCGTCACCACCTCGCAGTGGTGGGGCTCCGTGGGCATGATCGTCTCCGGCGTGGTGCTTTTCGGCCTCGCCATGAGCGGGGAGCCGAACCACATGAAGCTGGGCGTCAAGTTCCTGATCGGCGTCATCGTCTTCGTGGCCGCCCTGATCGGCCGCCGCAAGTCCAACCGCGGGGAGGTCGTGCCCACGGGCCTGGCCCACGCGGTGGGCGGTCTGGGCCTGGTGAACATCCTGGTCGCCGTCCTCTGGCAGTGATCAGCCCAGGCGGCTGACGCCGCACCACGCCGCGGGCCCCGGGGAGCTTCTCCCCGGGGCCCGCGGCGTCCCCCCGTCTGGACCGCCGGCCTCCGGCGCTGGATCCGGGCCCGGGGTCAGCGCGGATCGACGGTCTCGACCCGCCACGTCCGACCCGCCGCGCCGCCGTCCCGCCCCTCGGGGCCCTCTCCGTGGCCGCTGCGCAGGACCAGCACGACCTCCTCGGCCGTCGCCTCCCGATGCGCCGCCACGCGTCCCGCGCGGTCCAGCACGGTGTGGGCCGACGTCCGGAGCACGGCGTCGACACGCAGCGCGTCGTCCCCGGCCCGCCGGGCGGGTCCGGCCTGCTCCACCGTCACCTCGAGGCCGGAGAAGGCGAACCCCTCGTCCGTCAGCCGGCGCAGCAGATCCCGGTCGTTCTCCCACGCCGGTCCCCCGGGCACGGCGTAGGCGTCCAGTCGCGCAGGCTCCGGGTCGATGAGCGCGGCAGTCCGGGCATGGCCGACCGCGGCCAGCGCCTCGCCCACGTCGACGGCGTCCTCCCCGGCGGCGTCTTCGCCGGGGGCACCCGCGTCCGGCACCCTCGCCGGCGTCCCGCTCTCCGGCGTCCCGTCCGCCGGGCGCGCCGCGTCCACCGAGGTGCCGGCCGGCACCGCGCCCGCCGGCTCCGGCGCCCCCTCCGTCGCGTCGCCCAGGGACGCCGGCCACCACAGCCCGGCGGTGCCGCCGCCGACGGCCAGCGCGGTGGCCAGCCCGGCGGCCACGAGGACGCCCCGGCGTGGCGCCGCCCCCCGTCGGCGCGCGAGCGCGCGCCGTCTCGGAGCCGCGCGTCGTCGGCGTCGCCGCGTGGGCCCGGAGCCCGGCAGCACCGTGGGCAGCAGGTGCGCCACCTCGGCGGGGGCGGCCTCTCCCAGCGGGACCGGCTCGGGCCGGGCCGTCGCGTATACGGCTGCGGCGGCTCACTTGTGCTCGGCCACACCCGTCTGGCCCTCCCGGACCAGGGCGGTCATGCGGGAGACCGTGCGGAAGTACTTCTTCATGTACCCGCCGTGCATCATCTCCTGCGTGAACAGGGCGTAGCAGAAGACGTCATACGAGATGTAGCTCCGTCTCGTGGGCTCGGAGATGTGTATTAGAGACAGCCGCCGACCACCCGGGCGACGCCGAGGTCGGCGAGGGCCGGGCTGCCGTCGACGCCGAACAGGACGTTCGCCGGGGACACGTCGCCGTGCACCACCCCCTCGCGGTGCAGGCACGCGAGAGCCTGGGCGATCGGGACGAGCACGGTGACGGCCTGCCCCGGGCTCAGGGGTCCGACCCGCTGCACCATGTCCTGCAGCGTGCCGGCCGCGCGGTGCTCGGTGAGGACCCCGAGGCCCCGGTCCGTCTCCACCACGCCGAGCACGCGCAGCAGATGGGGATGCGCGACCCGTCCGGCCTGCGCCTCCGCCGCCAGCGCATCCGGCGCCGCGCCGGCACGGGGCACCTTCAGGGCGGCCCGGACGCCCCGACCGTCCTCGACGAGCCAGACCTCCGCCTGGGCGCCCGCGCCGAGCAGCCGGACGGGTTCCCAGCCCGGGGCGCGCGGCGCAGCCGTGCCCGGCTCCGACGACCTCTCCGGTTCGGTCTCCGGCCCGCCGCCGACGCGTCCGGCCGCGCCGCCGTCCGCCTCGTCCCAGTCCCGCATCGGTCTCCCCTCTCCGCCGCGCCGTCCGTTCCAGCCCAGGGTGCCGCATGTCCCCGAGCGTCACGGCGGTTGTCCACAGGTCCGGGCCCGAGGACTACAGTGGACGTCATGCCCGAGACACCCCTGCCGCCCCTGCGCGTGCTCGGCCTGGCGCCCGACCTGGTGGACTACCACGCCGCCTGGGACGCCCAGCGCGCCCTGCACGCGGACGTCGTCGCCGGCCGCTCCGACGGCGAATTCCTCCTCCTGGAGCACGAAGCCGTCTACACGGCCGGTCGCCGCACCGAGGACGCCGAGCGCCCCACGGACGGCGCCCCCGTCGTGGACGTGGACCGCGGCGGCAAGATCACATGGCACGGGCCGGGCCAGCTGGTCGGCTACCCCGTGGTCCGGCTGCGCGACCGTGCCCACGTCAAGGACTACGTCTGGTTCCTCGAGGAGCTGCTGATCCGCACCGCCGCCGAGTTCGGCGTCACGGCCGTCCGCGTGGACGGGCGGGCAGGCATCTGGGTCCTCGCGGACCGGGACGACGACGGCACGGCCCGCCCGGACCGCAAGGTCGGCGCCATCGGCCTGTCCATCCACGACGGCGTCTCGATGCACGGCTTCGCACTGAACTGCTCCAACTCCCTGGCCCCCTACGAGGGCATCATCGCGTGCGGCATCACGGACGCCGCCACCACCACCCTGTCGGTCGAGACGGGCCGGACCATCACCCCGGCCGACGTCGTGCCGGTGCTCACCCGTCATCTGGACGAGCTCGGGCCTGCGTACATCGCCGTCACCCCCACGGAAGGAATCCCCGCATGAGCCTCGCCCCCGAAGGACGCCGCCTGCTGCGCGTGGAGGCGCGCAACGCCGAGGTGCCCGTCGAGCGCAAGCCCGAGTGGATCAAGGCCAAGGTCCACATGGGCCCCGAGTACATCGGCCTGAAGAACAAGGTCAAGTCCGCCGGCCTGCACACCGTGTGCGAGGAGGCCGGCTGCCCCAACATCTTCGAGTGCTGGGAGGACCGCGAGGCCACGTTCCTCATCGGCGGGGACATCTGCACCCGCCGGTGTGACTTCTGCGACATCACCTCCGGCAAGCCGCGCCCCCTGGACATGGAGGAGCCGCAGAAGGTCGCCGAGAACATCCGCGAGATGGACCTGCGGTACGCCACCGTCACGGGCGTGGCCCGTGACGACCAGAAGGACGGCGCGGCGTGGCTCTACGCGGAGACCATCCGCCGCATCCACGCGCTCAACCCGGGGACCGGCGTCGAGATCCTGCCGCCGGACTTCGGCGCGGTGCCGGAGCTCGTCCAGCAGGTGTTCGACGCGCGGCCCGAGGTGTTCGCGCACAACCTGGAGACGGTGCCGCGCATCTTCAAGCGCATCCGCCCGGCCTTCACGTACGAGAAGTCCCTCCGGGTGCTCACGATGGCCAAGGCCGACGGGCTCGTGACCAAGTCCAACCTCATCCTCGGCATGGGCGAGGAGGACCACGAGATCGACCAGGCCCTGGTGGACCTGCACGAGGCCGGCTGCGACATCATCACCATCACGCAGTACGTGCGGCCCTCGAAGCTGCACCACCCCATCGACCGCTGGGTGAAGCCGCAGGAGTTCGTCCACTGGTCCCAGCGCGCCGAGGAGATCGGTTTCCAGGGCGTCATGGCGGGCCCGCTGGTGCGCTCGTCGTACCGCGCGGGCAAGCTCTATGCGCAGGCCATGCAGCGCCTCGGCCGGACCCTGCCGGAGAACCTGGCGCACCTGGCCGGGGAGAAGACCGCCCGCCAGGAGGCCTCCGCCGTCGTCGCCCAGATGTCCTGAGCCGCCCGACTAGACTGGACCCCGTCATGACGAAGAACAGCCAGCCCCCCGCGTCCTCCTCCGGCTCCACCTCCGCCACGCTCAAGGAGGTCAAGGCCATGCAGCGCGAGCGTCGCCTCCGCGAGAAGGAGCAGGCGAAGGCCCAGCGCCGGGACAAGCGCGCCACGAAGGGCCCGGGCGTGATCTCCCAGCTCAAGCAGGCCTACGCCATGACCAAGGCGCACGACCCCAAGGTCGGACTGTGGATGCTGCTGGCCTTCCTGGGCGCCCTGGTCGTCGGCCTCGTCATCGGCCTCCTGCTGGACAACTGGATCACGTGGCTGCTCATCGCGATCCCGTTCGGTGTGCTCGCCGCCGTCGTCATCCTGAACCGGAAGGCGCGCCGCGCCGGGTTCGCCCAGCTCGAGGGCCGCCCCGGCGCCGCCGGCGCCGCGCTCTCCACGCTGGGCCGCGGCTGGATCGTGTCCGAGCAGCCGGCCGCCGTGAACCCGAAGACCCAGGACCTCGTCTACCGCGCCGTGGGCCGGCCGGGCGTCGTGCTGGTGACGGAGGGCCCCTCCCCCCGCGTCGCCGCGCTGGTGGTCAAGGAGGAGAAGGCCATGCGCCGCTTCCTGCCCGGCGTGCCCGTCACCGTGGTGGAGTCCGGCAACGGCCAGGGCCAGGTCCCGCTGCACGAGCTGCCCGGCACGCTCAAGGGCATGAAGAAGGCCCTCACGGCGCAGGAGGTCCAGGCCGTGGACAAGCGTCTGACCGCGCTCAACACCAACCGGCTGCCCATCCCCAAGGGCGTCGACCCGAACAAGGTGCGCCCGAGCCGGCGCGCCATGCGCGGCCGCTGAGCGCCGACGCACCCGCGCGAAAGGGGGGCGCCCCGCCGAGGATTCGGCGGGGCGCCCCCCTTTCGTCGTGTCCGGCCTCGCGTCGAGTCGGATCCGGCGTCGTCCGGCGCGGGCCGGTGCGCTCACATGCGGATCTCGACGGTGCCGGCGACCTTGTCGTGCATGCCGCGGCCGTCCGGGCCGACGACGACGGCCGGCAGCACGAGGCACAGCAGCGCCGTGCGCACCACCACGCGGTGCACGGGGGCGGTCCGGCCGCCGAGGCGCACCACCTGGGTGCGGCACACGGCCTTGCCCACGGTGGTGGCCAGCAGGGTGATGCCCAGGATGTGCATGGTGGCGAAGACCATCAGGGTGGCGATCGCGTCGGAGTCGAAGAGCAGCCAGGACACGCCCAGGGCCAGGAACCAGTCGATCACGAGGGCGACGGCGCGGCGGGCCGCAGTGGCCATCGAGGTCGGGCCGTGCTCGGGCAGGCCCAGCAGGTCCCCCGGCCAGCGGCCGCCGGCCAGGCCGCCGCCCGGACCGTCCACCCAGCCGGCGAGGTCGCGCCGGGTGATCAGCGGCTCGTCGCGGCGGGTCGGTTCGGGCTCTTGCGCGGGGTCGGGTGCTCTGCGTGCCACCGGCCCAGCCTACCGGCGCGGAACCGCGAGGCTCGCCGTGGGGCGTCACCGACGCCCACGGAGGCCGCCGGGCAAGTAGGGTGATGACACCCGCCACGCCAGCGCCGCCGTGCCGGACATGCCACCATCGTCACGACCACAGGAGCGCACCATGTTCACCTCCCCCGCGGACGTCCTCGCGTACATCAAGGATGAGGGGATCGAGTTCGTCGACGTCCGCTTCACCGACCTCCCCGGCATGCAGCACCACTTCAACGTGCCCGCCTCGAGCGTCGACGAGGACTTCTTCGTCACGGGCCAGCTCTTCGACGGCTCCTCGATCCGGGGCTTCGCCGGCATCGCCGAGTCCGACATGCAGCTCATCCCGGACGTCGCGACGGCCTTCGTGGACCCCTTCCGGGTCCGCAAGACCCTCACGATGAACTTCTCCATCGTGAACCCCCGCACCGGCGAGCCCTACCTGCGCGACCCGCGCGGCGTGGCCCAGCGCGCGGAGGCCTACCTGAGCTCCTCCGGCATCGCCGACACGGCGTTCTTCGCCCCCGAGGCCGAGTTCTTCATCTTCGAGGACGTCCGCTACGAGTCCTCCCCCCGCGGCTCGTTCTACGCCGTGGACTCGGACGAGGCCTGGTGGAACGCCTCCCGCGAGGACGAGGGCGGCAACCTGAGCCACAAGACCGGCCTCAAGGGCGGCTACTTCCCCGTCTCCCCCACGGACAAGCAGGCCGACCTGCGCGACGAGATCTGCTCGGTCCTGGCCGAGGTCGGCCTCGAGGTAGAGCGCTCCCACCACGAGGTGGGCGCCGCGGGCCAGGCGGAGATCAACTACCGCTTCAACACGCTGACCCACTCGGCGGACGACCTGCAGAAGTTCAAGTACGTCGTCAAGAACGTCGCCAACATGTTCGGCAAGTCCGCGACCTTCATGCCCAAGCCCGTCTTCGGCGACAACGGCTCCGGCATGCACTGCCACCAGTCCCTTTGGAACGGCGGCGAGCCGCTGTTCTTCGACGAGAAGGGCTACGCGAACCTCTCGGACACCGCCCGCTGGTACATCGGCGGCCTGCTGAAGCACGCCTCCGCGGTCCTGGCCTTCACCAACCCCACGGTGAACTCCTACCGCCGCCTGGTGCCGGGCTTCGAGGCCCCCGTGAACATGGTTTACTCGCAGGGCAACCGCTCGGCGGGCATCCGCATCCCGATCACCGGCTCCAACCCGAAGGCCAAGCGCATCGAGTTCCGCGCCCCGGACGCCTCGGGCAACCCGTACCTCGCGTTCGCCGCGCAGCTGATGGCCGGCCTGGACGGCATCCGCAACCGCATCGAGCCGGCCGAGCCGATCGACAAGGACCTCTACGAGCTGCCGGCCGAGGAGGCCGCCGACATCCAGAAGGCACCCGCCACCCTGGACGAGGCCCTGAACGCCCTCGAGGAGGACCACGAGTTCCTCCTGGCCGGCGACGTGTTCACCGAGGAGCTGATCGAGACCTGGATCGCGTACAAGCGCGAGATGGAGATTGCCCCGCTGGCCCTGCGCCCGAACCCCTACGAGTTCGAGCTGTACTACTCGGTCTGATCCGCCCGCCGCGGCCCCGACGACGGCCGTTCGTCTCCCACGCCGGAGGCGGGCGGCCGTCGTCGTGCCCGGCCGCGGAATAGTCCGGGGCCGGTGGGCGCTGGATCTGTGGAGACCTCCGCCCGGCCGGGCGGCCCGCAGACCAGGAGCACCATGACCGAGCACACCGCCCCCACCCCCCTGCCGCTGTCCCTGCTGGACCTCGCCCTCGTCCGCGACGGCGCCCCGATGGGCGAAGCCTTCGCCGAATCCGTGGAGCAGGCCCGCGTCGCCGAGGCCGCCGGCTTCCGGCGCGTCTGGTACGCGGAGCACCACAACATGCCCTCCATCGCCTCCTCCGCCACGGCCGTACTCATCGCGCACGTGGCCGCGCACACCGACTCGATCCGCCTCGGCTCCGGCGGCGTCATGCTGCCCAACCACTCGCCGCTGGTGATCGCCGAGCAGTTCGGCACCCTGGCCGAGCTGCACCCCGGCCGCATCGACCTGGGCCTGGGTCGCGCCCCCGGCACCGACCAGCGGACGCTGCAGGCGCTGCGCCGGGATCCGTCGGCGGCCGAGCGCTTCCCGCAGGACGTGCTCGAGCTGCAGGGCTACCTCACCGGCCAGAGCCTGATCCCCGGCATCGACGCCTACCCCGGCAAGGGCACCAACGTCCCGCTGTACATCCTCGGCTCCTCGGCGTTCGGCGCCCAGCTGGCCGCGCAGCTCGGCCTGGGCTACGCGTTCGCGAGCCACTTCGCACCGCAGATGCTCGAGCATGCGGCGCGCCTGTACCGGGAGCACTTCGAGCCCTCCGAGGCCCTCGCGGAGCCGCACTTCATCGCGGCGGCCAACGTGATCGCCGCGGACACCGAGGAGGTGGCCGAGCGGGAGTGGCAGGCCGCGCAGCGGGCGCGCATCCGGATGATGCTCGGCCGGGGCCGCACCCTCACCGACGACGAGGTCGAGATGCTGCTGCACTCCCCCGCCGGTCAGCAGGTGCTCGGGATGCTCGAGTGCACGGCCGTGGGCACCGGCCCGACGACGGCGGCGTGGCTGCACGACTTCGCGGCGCGGGTCCAGGCGGACGAGCTGATCATCACGACGGCGGCCCAGGACGCCGGCGTGCGGCGACGCACCCTGGAGCTGCTCGGGGAGCACGTCGTGCGCGCCTGAGCCGGCGCTCGCGACACCGGAGCACGGCCGGCCCGCCACCCCGTCGAGGTGGCGGGCCGGCGTCGTTCAGAGCCCGTAGAACCGGGTCTCGAACACCTGACGGGCCAGGCGGGTCACCCGCAGGTAGCGCTCCTCGAGCTCCCCGCCGGTCGTGCCCACCCCGCTGAGGCGGGCCACGGCCTCGAGGTCGCGCATGTTCGTGGGCAGCACGTCCGAGACCTTGCCCGTCCACAGCAGCAGGGCGGCGCGGATCCGGGTGGCCAACAGCCACGCCTCCTCCAGCACGGCGACCTCGGACTCGGGCAGCAGGTCGTGCCGGGCGATCGCCCGCAGCGCCGGCAGCGTGCCGGTCACGCGCAGGTCCTCGATCTGACCGGCGTGCTTGAGCTGCATTGACTGCACGAGCCACTCGACGTCCGAGAGCCCCCCGCGCCCGAGCTTGACATGGCGCGCCGGATCCGCCCCGCGGGGCAGCCGCTCGGCCTCCACGCGGGCCTTGATCCGGCGGATCTCCCGGGCATCGGCGGCCGAGAGGTCCTGCGCGTAGCGGACGCCGTCGGCCCAGCGGCGGAAGTCGGTGGCCAGGTCGTCGTCGCCGGCCAGGGGGCGGGCGCGCAGCAGCGCCTGCCGCTCCCACACCTCGGCCCAGCGACCGTAGTACTCCCGGTACGAGTCCAGGGTGCGCACCAGGGGCCCCTGGCGTCCCTCGGGGCGCAGGTCGGCGTCCACCTCGAGCCGCCGCTCCCCGGGCAGCGGCGGCGCGACGGGCTTCTGCAGGAGGGCCATGAGCGTGCGGACGACCTCCTCGGCCTGCTCGCGCGCCCGCCCCTCGTCGACGCCGGGGCGTGGCCGGTGCACGAACAGGGCGTCGAGGTCCGAGCCGTAGGTGATCTCCCGGCCGCCCTGGCGGCCCATGGCCACCACGAGCACGTCGGTGAGCGGGTCGGCGTCCCCGACGACGGCGCGCGAGGCCACGCGCAGGGCGCCGACGACGGTGATCTGGTCGATGTCCGACAGGGCCCCGGTGACGGCCTCGAGGTCCAGCAGCCCCGAGATGTCCGCCAGGGCCACGCGCAGGGTCTCGCTGCGCCGCACCTGCCGCACATGGCGCACGGCCGCGGGGGCCTCCTCCGCGGCCACGCGGCGGTCGAGCCGCGCGTCGACCTGGCGCCACAGCTGGATCGCGCCCCGGGGGTCGAGCTCCCGGTCGTCGCCCACCCAGGCCACGGCCTCGGGCGAGTGCTCGAGCAGGTCCCCCACGAACCGGGAGCCGGACAGGACCAGGCACAGCCGTCGGGCGGCGTCCGAGGAGTCGCGGAGCATCCGCAGATACCAGGCCGTGCCGCCCAGCGACTCGGAGAGCCGGCGGAAGGCGAGCAGGCCGCCGTCGGGGTCGGCGCCCCGCGCGAACCAGCCGAGCATGGCCGGCAGCAGTTGCCGCTGGACCGCGGCCCGGCGCGAGACGCCCTGCGTGAGGGCCTCGATGTGCCGCAGGGCGCCCTGCGGGTCGCGGTAGCCCAGCGCCGCCAGGCGGTCGCGGACGGCCTCCGCGGACAGCCGCACGTCCTCGGCGGACAGGGCGGCCGTCGTCGACAGCAGCGGCCGGTAGAACACGGTCTCGTGGAGACCGCGCACGGCGCGGCGCACGCGCGTGAACTCGGCCTGGAGGTCCTCGCCGGTGGCGGGGCCCCGGTCCGCGGCGCCGCGCATCGACCGGGCGACGATGCGGCGGGCCTCCTCCTTGACCGGCATCAGGTGGGTGCGCCGCAGGTGCACGAGCTGGATGCGGTGCTCGAGGGTGCGCAGCCACCGGTAGTGCTCGTCGAACGCCCGCGCGTCTCGCGTGGTGACGTAGGAGGCGGCGTGCAGCGCCCGCACCGCGTCGAGCGTGCCGCGCACCCGCAGCGACTCGTCCGCACGGCCGTGCACGAGCTGGAGCAGCTGGGCCGTGAACTCGACGTCGCGCAGACCGCCGGGCCCGAGCTTGATCTCCCGCTCGCGCTCCGCGGGGGCGAGGGTGTCCAGGACCCGGGCGCGCATGGCCCGGACGGACTCGACGAACCCGTCGCGCGAGGAGGACTCCCACACCCGGGGCCAGATCTCCGCGATGTAGCGCTCGCCGAGCTGTGGCGAGCCCGCGATGGGACGGGCCTTGAGCAGGGCCTGGAACTCCCAGCCGTGGGCCCAGCGGCGGTAGTACTCGGCGTGGGACTCCACGGTGCGGCTCAGGGCGCCGTCCTTGCCCTCGGGACGCAGGTTGGCGTCCACTTCCCACAGCCCCGGCTCGGGGGCCGCACCCTGGATCACGCGGCCGATGCCCGCGGCCAGCTC
Source organism: Micrococcus sp. KRD077 (assembly GCF_017168505.1). NCBI lineage: Bacteria > Bacillati > Actinomycetota > Actinomycetes > Micrococcales > Micrococcaceae > Micrococcus > Micrococcus sp. KRD077. Next base: position 170,407 of record NZ_JABFAZ010000009.1, read on the forward strand.
GGCCGCGAGCGCGGCGGCGCGCGGCCCGTCCGGGACCTGGGCGTCGGGGTCCGCGCCGTCCACGGCCTCGCGGACGGCGTGGGCGAACACGACGTCCACGTCCGAGACGTAGTTGAGCTCGCCGGCGCCGCACTTGCCCATGCCGATCACGGCGAGGTCCAGGCGGTCCACCACGGGGCCCTCCCGCTCGGTGAGGACGGCCCGTGAGACGGCGAGCGCCGCGTCCACGGCGGCGCCGGCCAGGTCCGCGAGCCAGCGGCCCACCGAGGGCATGGCCGCCGTGGGCTCGGCGGAGTCGAGGTCACGCAGGGCGATCGCGGCCAGCTGGCGGCGGTAGGCGCGGCGCAGGGCGACGGCGGCGTCCTTGCCGGTGACGGCCGCGAGGGGGCGGTCGGCGTCCGGGTCGGCGCCCACCGAGTCCAGGAGCAGGCGGCGCAGGGCGGCGGACGCATCACCCCAGGGCTCGCCGGCGGTCGGGTCGGGCTGGGCGAGGGCGGGCGCGGTGGCGGCGGCCGCGTCCGGGTCGAGGACGAGGTCCAGGTGCTCGGGACGGCGGATGAGGAACTCGCCGAGGGCCTCGGAGGCGCCGAGCAGCCGCAGCAGGCGGGCCGTCGTCCCGGGGTCCCGGAGGGCGTGGTGGACGCGGGGCTCGCGCTCGGCCAGGCGCACCCACAGCAGCAGGGCCCGGTCGGGATCGGCGGCGTGGCCGAGGAGCTCGACGAGGGGACGCACGTCCACGCCCTCGAACTCGGGCGAGGTGAGCAGCGTCTGCACGCGGCCGGCGTCGGCGACGCCGGCGTGCGCGAGGGTGCGGCGGTCCGGGGCGTCGGCGGTCGCCGCGTCGGGCAGGGCGGACACGGCCGGCGCCTCAGAGGCCGGAGAGGTAGCGCCGCAGCTCGTACGGCGTGACCTCCACCCGGTAGTCGTCCCATTCCTGGCGCTTGTTGCGCAGCAGGGCGTCGAAGACGTGCTCGCCCAGCACGGATGCCACGAACTCGGACTCCTCGGCGGCGCGCAGGGCGTCGTGCAGGGTGCCGGGCAGGGGGACGTGGCCGAGCACGCGCCGCTCGTGGGTGGTCAGCGCGCTGACGTCCTCGGCGGCGGACTCGGGCAGCTCGTAGCCCTCCTCGATGCCCTTGAGCCCGGCCGCGATCAGCAGGGCGTAGGCCAGGTACGGGTTGGCCGAGGCGTCGATGCCGCGGTACTCAATGCGGGCCGAGCCGGCCTTGTCCGGCTTGTACAGGGGCACGCGCACGAGCGCGGAACGGTTGTTGTGGCCCCAGGAGACGTACGAGGGCGCCTCGCCGCCGCCCCACAGGCGCTTGTAGGAGTTCACGAACTGGTGGGTCACCGCGGTGATCTCCACGGAGTGGCGCAGCAGGCCCGCGATGAACCGGCGGCCCGTGACGGAGAGCCGGAACTCGTCCGCCGGGTCGTAGAACGCGTTCGCGTCACCCTCGAAGAGGGAGAAGTGGGTGTGCATGCCCGAGCCGGGGTGCTCGGAGAACGGCTTGGGCATGAACGTGGCGTACGTGCCCTGGGCGGCGGCGACCTCCTTGACGACGGTCCGGAACGTCATCACGTTGTCCGCCGTCGTGAGCGCGTCCGCCGCGCGCAGGTCGATCTCGTTCTGGCCGGGGCCGTTCTCGTGGTGGCTGAACTCGACGGAGATGCCCATCCCCTCGAGGAGGCTGACGGCGTCGCGGCGGAAGTCGGCCGCGTCGGAGCCGGGCACGTTGTCGAAGTAGCCCGCGCGGTCCACGGGCACCGGCTCCCCGTCCGGGCCGGGCTGGTCCGACTGGAGGAGGTAGAACTCGATCTCCGGGTGGGTGAAGCACGTGAAGCCCCGGTCTGCGGCCCGGTCCAGCACGCGGCGCAGCACGTGCCGCGGGTCGGCGGGGGCGGGTCGGCCGTCCGGGGTGAGCACGTCGCAGAACATCCGGGAGCTCTGTCCCTGGTCGCCGCGCCACGGCAGGATCTGGAAGGTCGAGGGGTCGGGCTGCAGCAGCATGTCCGACTCCGAGATGCGGGTGTATCCGTCGATCGAGGAGCCGTCGAAGCCCAGGCCCTCCGTGAAGGCGTTCTCCACCTCGGCCGGAGACAGGGCCACCGACTTCAGCGTACCGATCACGTCCGTGAACCAGAGCCTGACGAACCTGACGTCCCGGTCCTCGATGGTGCGGAGCACGTAGTCCTGCTGTCGATCCATGCCGCCACTCTAGACGCGCCGCGTAGACTCCGGCCCATGTCTGCTCCCCAGTCCCCCCGGCAGCCTGACGACACCGCCCCCTACCTGCCGCCCCCTACGGGCCGCCCGCCCCGTCCCGGTACCGGACGGTCCACCTGCAGCGGGCCAAGGACGAGGGCCGGCGCTTCGCGATGCTCACCACCTACGACGCGATGACGGCGGCCCTGTTCGACGAGGCCGGCGTCGAGGTGCTGCTCGTGGGCGACTCGGTGGGCAACACCGTGCTGGGCCATCCCACCACCCTGCCGGTCACCCTGGACCAGATGATCCTGTTCACCCAGGCCGTGGTGCGCGGTGCCGAGCGTGCCCTCGTGGTCGCGGACCTGCCCTTCGGCTCGTACGAGGCCTCCCCGCGGCAGGCCGTCGAGTCGGCCGTGCGCCTCGTGAAGGAGTCCGGCGCGCACGCCGTCAAGGTGGAGGGCGACGAGCGCTTCGCCGAGCACGTGGCCGCGATGACGGCAGCCGGCGTCGCGGTCATGGCCCACATCGGCTTCACCCCGCAGTCCGAGCACGTGCTCGGCGGCTACCGGGTGCAGGGCCGCGGCGCGGGGGCGGCCGAGCGGATGACGGCGTCGGCCCGGGCCCTCGAGGCCGCGGGGGCGTTCGCCGTCCTGATGGAGATGGTCCCCTCGGACGTCGCCGCCGCCGTCGACGCCGCGCTGCGGGTGCCCACCGTGGGCATCGGCGCGGGCCCGGGCACCACGGGCCAGGTGCTCGTGTGGCAGGACATGCTCGGCCTGCGCGAGGGACGGGTGCCCCGGTTCGTCCGTCAGTACGCCCGCCTGCACGAGGTCGTGGGCGACGCGGTCCGGGCCTATCGCGCGGACGTGCTCGACGGCGCGTTCCCGGCCCCGGAGCACGGCTTCGAGGGCTGAACCCGCCCCGTGAGACGACCGGGCCCCCGTCCGAGGGACGGGGGCCCGGCGTCGTCCGGCGCCGCGGTCAGGAGGCGTCGTCGACGGGACGGCTGTCCCAGTCGTCGTCGCGCTCGTCCCAGGCGTCGGCGGTCTCGTTGTTCGCCCGCACGCGGTCCATCGCGGCCTGGGCCTCCTCACGGGTGCCGAACGGGCCCAGCAGCTGGGACCAGTCCGACTGGGCGCCCACCTCCACCTGATGCGTGTTGACGTTGTACCAGAACTCGCTCGTCTCGGTCATGGGGGCCACAGTAGCCGGGCCGATAGGCTGGAGGACATGTCCCAGCGTCAGAACCCCGTCGCCCCGTCCAGCCACAACGGTCCCCGCCCTGCGGGCCCCACCGCGCCGGAGCCCGGGTCCGGGATGAACTCGTCCACGGCCTCCATGAGGTCCTCGACGGACTTGACCCACTGGGGGTCGCCCTCGAGGGCCTTCAGACCGGAGGTGCGGATGACCGGGGCCTCGTCGCCGTCGAAGTC
>NZ_JABFAZ010000009.1:174148-190008 GCF_017168505.1 Micrococcus sp. KRD077
CGCCCGTGCCGGCCGCGATCCCGCGCCCCGAGTACGTCGGCAAGGCCACCCCGGACGAGGGCAAGGCCTCGGACGTCTACGACGCCGCCGGCGTCGAGCGGATCCGCGCCGCCGGCCGCCTGGCCGCGCAGGCCATGGAGCACACCGCCGCCCACATCCGCCCGGGCGTCACCACGGACGAGCTGGACCGGATCGCGCACGCCTTCCTCGTGGAGCGCGGCGCCTACCCGTCCTGCCTGGGCTACCGCGGCTTCCCGCGGTCCATCTGCACCTCGATCAACGAGGTCATCTGCCACGGCATCCCGGACGGCACCGTCCTGGAGGACGGGGACATCGTCAACCTGGACATCACCGCGTACCTGGACGGCGTCCACGGAGACCACAACCGCACCTACCTGGTCGGCGACGTGGACGAGGAGTCCCGTCTGCTCGTCGAGCGCACCGAGGAGGCCCTGCGCCGCGGCATCCGCGCCGTGAAGCCCGGCCGTCAGGTCAACGTGATCGGCCGCGCCATCGAGTCCTACGCCAAGCGCTTCGGCTACGGCGTGGTGCGCGACTTCATCGGCCACGGCGTGGGCGTGGACTTCCACTCCGGCCTCGTGATCCCCCACTACGACGCGGCCCCGGCCCACGACCGCCTGCTCGTGCCCGGCATGGTGTTCACCATCGAGCCGATGCTCACCCTCGGCACGATCGAGTGGGACCAGTGGGACGACGGCTGGACCGTGGTGACCCGCGACCGCCGTCGCACCGCGCAGTTCGAGCACACGATCGTGGTCACGGACGACGGCGCGGAGATTCTCACACTGCCGTGACCCGGCACTAAGCTGGGGGCCGTGACGACGCACACCAGCACCGCCCAGCGCTCCTCCAAGTACCCCACGACGATCGGCATCGACGTCGGGGGGACCGGCATGAAGGGCGGCCTGGTCCGCCTCGGGTCGGGGCCGAAGGCGGGCACCCTGCGCGGGGAACGCTTCCGCATCCCCACGCCGCAGCCGGCCATGCCCGAGCCCGTGGCGGCGACCCTGGCGGCCATCACCGCCGAGCTCGACGGGCGCGAGAAGGCGCCGAAGCCCTCCGCCCCGCTGGGCGTGTGCTTCCCCTCGATCGTCAAGGACGGGGTGTGCCTGTCCGCGAACAACATCGACCACTCGTGGATCGGCACGGACCTGCGCGGCACGTTCGAGGAGCACCTGCGCCGCCCCGTGACCGTGGTCAACGACGCCGACGCGGCCGGCCTCGCGGAGGCCCGCTACGGGGCCGGGCGGGGCGTGCGCGGCCTGGTGCACGTGATCACCCTCGGCACCGGCATCGGCGGCGCGATGATCCACGACGGCATGCTCGTCCCGAACTTCGAGGTCGGCTCCCTGGAGCTCGACGGCGTGATGGCCGAGTCACGGGCCTCTGCGAAGGCCCGGGAGCGCGATCAGCTCAGCTGGGCCGAGTACGCCGAGCGACTGCAGCGCTTCTTCTCCCACGTGGAGCGGATCTTCTCGCCCGACCTGTTCATCGTCGGCGGCGGCATCTCCAAGCGGCCGGACGACTACCTGCCGCTGCTGCGCCTGCGCACCCCGATCGTCCCGGCCCAGCTGCAGAACAACGCGGGCATCGTGGGCGCCGCCCTGGCCGCGCACGGCTCGCTCGCCGACGGCAACTGAGGGCGCAGACACCGAGGGCGGTTCCGGCTTCCCCTCCGGAACCGCCCTCGGCAGTCTTGCCGGGCCGACCGAGGTCGACCCGGGGAACACTGTAGCGCCTGGAGGCCGTGCGCACCACTGCACCGTCGATCCCGGCGGCGCCGTCGCATCGGCCCGGGTCAGCGGGTGAACAGCCGCGGCTGCACGGCGGGACGGCCGCGGTCGTCCCCGTCACCGGCCCGGAGCTCCGCGATGGCCTCCTCGAAGTCGTCGAGGGACTCGAAGTCCCGGTAGACGGAGGCGAAGCGCAGGAAGGCCACCTGGTCGAGACGGCGCAGCGGATCGAGGATGGCCAGGCCGACGTCGTGGGCGTCCACCTCGGCGTTGCCCGTGGCACGGACCGTCTCCTCGACCTCCTGGGCGAGCATGGCCAGGTCGTCGCTCGTCACCGGCCGCCCCTGGCACGCCTTCCGGACGCCGTTGATCACCTTGGAGCGGTCGAACGGCTCCGCCACCCCGGAGCGCTTGACGACGGTCAGGGCGGTGGTCTCCATGGTGGTGAACCGCTTCCCGCAGGCCTGACACTGCCGACGCCGACGGATGGCGGAGCCGTCGTCGAGGGAGCGTGAGTCGACCACGCGCGAGTCCTCATGGCGGCAGAACGGGCAGTGCATCAGCTCTCTCCTCCTGGGCGGGGCACTCCCATGCTACGTCCGCTCAGCCGAGGCAGGCCGGACCCAGCAGGATCTTGAGGTCACCGAACAGCGCCGGGTTCGGGCTCACCCGGAACTGCGGGCCCAGCTGGAACTCCTGCGTGGCACGCTGGCCCACCAGGGACAGCCGCACCTCCGAGGAGCCCTCATGGGTGCGCAGCACGTCCGCCAGCTGGCCCATGACCTGCTCCGTGGCCTTGAACGCCGGCAGCGTGATCCGCACGGGGCCGCCGGGGCCGTCCGAGAGCTCCGGGATGGTCAGCTCCATCGCCGACAGGGACACCGACCCGTCGTCGCGGCGCTGGACCCTGCCCTTGACGGCGACGACGAGGTCCTCGGCCAGCATCATCGCGATGGGCGCGTACACCTGGCCGAAGAACATGACGTCCATCGAGCCCCCGAGGTCCTCGATCTCGCAGCGCGCGTACGCGTTGCCCGAGGACTTGGCGATGCGGCGCTCGAGCGTGGTGACCAGGCCCGCGATGGTGACGATCGCGCCGTCCGCGGGCCCGTCGTCGTCGAGGACGCGGCTGATCTGGACGTCGGCGTGCTGGGCCAGGACGCCGTCGAGGCCCTGCAGCGGATGGTCGGACACGTACAGGCCCAGCATCTCGCGCTCGAACGCGAGCTTCTCCTTCTTGGACCACTCCGGCAGGTCCGGGACGGCGACGCCGTCCGCGGCGTCGGAGTCGTCCTCGTCGCCGCCGCCGAGCGCGAACAGGTCGAAGGTGAACTCGCCGTGGTCCTCCTTGCGCTTCTGCGCCACGGTGGCGTCCACGGCCTCCTCGTGCACGGCCAGCAGGGCGCGGCGGGCGTAGCCGAGGGAGTCGAAGGCGCCGGCCTTGATCATGGACTCGATGGTGCGCTTGTTGCACACCACGAGCGGCACCTTCGCCAGGAAGTCGCCGAAGCCCGTGTACGAACCCCCGTCCTCGCGCCCCTGGACCATGCCCTTGACCACGTTGGGGCCCACGTTGCGGACGGCGCCCATGCCGAAGCGGATGTCCCGGCCGACGGGGGTGAAGGTCAGGTGGGACTCGTTCACGTCCGGGGGCAGCACCGTGATGCCCATGTGGCGGCACTCGTTGAGGTACATGGCCAGCTTGTCCTTGTCGTCGCCCACCGAGGTGAGCAGCGCCGCCATGTACTCCGCCGGGTAGTGCGCCTTGAGGTAGGCCGTCCAGTAGGAGACCAGGCCGTAGGCGGCCGAGTGCGCCTTGTTGAACGCGTAGTCCGAGAAGGGCAGCAGGATGTCCCACAGGGCCTTCACCGCGGCCTCCGAGTAGCCGCGGTCCAGCATGCCCTGGTGGAACGCCTCGTACTGCTTGTCCAGCTCCGACTTCTTCTTCTTGCCCATCGCGCGGCGCAGGATGTCGGCCTGGCCGAGCGAGTAGCCCGCCACCTTCTGGGCGATCGCCATGACCTGCTCCTGATACACGATCAGGCCGTAGGTGGTGTCCAGGATCTCCCGCAGCGGCTCCTCCAGCTCGGGGTGGATCGGGGTGATCTCCTGCTGCCCGTTCTTGCGCAGCGCGTAGTTGGTGTGGGAGTTCGCGCCCATGGGGCCGGGGCGGTACAGGGCGATGGTCGCCGAGATGTCCTCGAAGTTGTCCGGGCGCATCATCTTCAGCAGCGAACGCATGGGCCCGCCGTCGAGCTGGAACACGCCGAGGGTGTCGCCGCGGGCCAGCAGCTCGTAGGCCGCCGGGTCGTCCACGTCGAGGGTCTCCAGGTCCAGGTCCACGCCCTGGTTCGCCTTCACGTTCTCGAGCGCGTCCGAGATGATCGTGAGGTTGCGCAGCCCCAGGAAGTCCATCTTGATCAGGCCCAGGGACTCCGCCATCGGGTAGTCGAACTGCGTGATGACCTGGCCGTCCTGCAGGCGGCGCATGATCGGGATGACGTCGATCACCGGCACCGAGGACATGATCACGCCGGCCGCGTGCACGCCCCACTGCCGCTTCAGGCCCTCGAGGCCCTTGGCGGTCTCGAAGACCTCCTTCGCCACCGGGTCCGTGGCGATCAGCTCGCGGAAGGGCGCGGCCTCCCCGTAGCGCGGGGCCGCGGGGTCCTCGATGTCCTTGAGCGGGATGTCCTTGGCCATCACCGCCGGCGGCAGCGCCTTGGTGAGGGACTCGCCCATCGAGAAGGGCTGGTCCATCACGCGGGCCGAGTCCTTCAGGGCCTGCTTGGTCTTGATGGTGCCGTACGTGACGATCATGGTGACGCGCTCGTCGCCGTACTTGCGGGTGACGTAGTCGATCACCTCGGAGCGACGGCGGTCGTCGAAGTCGACGTCGAAGTCGGGCATGGACACGCGGTCCGGGTTGAGGAACCGCTCGAAGATCAGCCCGTGCTTGAGCGGGTCCAGGTCCGTGATGCGCAGCGCGTACGCCACCATCGATCCGGCGCCCGAGCCGCGGCCCGGGCCCACCCGGATGCCGTTCTCCTTGGCCCAGTTGATGAAGTCGGCCACGACGAGGAAGTACCCGGGGAAGCCCATCGAGATGATGACGTCCAGCTCGTAGTCCGCCTGCTTGCGCACGTGGTCCGGCACGCCGTCCGGGTAGCGGTAGGCCAGACCGGAGGCGACCTCCTTGATGAGCCAGCTGGTCTCGTCCTCGCCCTCCGGCGTGGGGAAGACCGGCATGTAGTTGGCCTTCGTGTCGAACTCGACCTCGCACCGCTCGGCGATGAGCAGCGTGTTGTCGCAGGCCTCGGGCAGCTCCGCGAAGAGCTCGCGCATCTGCCGCGGGGACTTCAGGTAGTACTCGGTGCCGGAGAACGCGAAGCGGGAGCCGCCCTGGTCGTAGCTGGGCTCGTTGAGCTTCGAGCCCGACTGCAGGGCCAGCAGCGCCTCGTGCGCCTTGGCGTCGTGCTCGTGGGTGTAGTGCAGGTCGTTCGTGGCCACGAACGGCAGGCCCAGGTCCTTGGCGAGCCGGCGCAGGTCCGTCATCACCCGGCGCTCGATGTCGAGGCCGTGGTGCATGATCTCGCAGTAGTAGTTGTCCTTGCCGAAGATGTCCCGGAAGTCCGAGGCCGCCTGCATCGCCTCCCGGTACTGGCCCAGGCGCAGGCGCGTCTGCACCTCGCCGGAGGGGCAGCCCGTGGTGGCGATCAGGCCCTTCGAGTACTGGCTCAGCAGCTCCCGGTCCAGCCGCGGCCACTTGGCGTACACCGAGTCCAGCGAGGCGATCGAGCCCATCCGGAACAGGTTGTGCATCCCCTCGGTGGTCTCGCTCAGCAGCGTCATGTGCGTGTACGCACCGCCGCCGGACACGTCGTCCCCCCGCTGGTGGGGCTCGCCCCAGCGGGTCTTCTCCTTGTCCGTGCGGTGCTGCTGCCCGGGGGCCACGTAGGCCTCGAGCCCGATGATCGGCTTGACGCCCGCCGCCTTCGCCTTGGACCAGAAGTCGTAGGCGCCGAAGAGGTAGCCGTGGTCCGTGATGGCCAGCGAGTCCATGCCCAGCCGCTGGGCCTCGGCGAACAGGTCGTCCAGCTTCGCGGCGCCGTCGAGCATGGAGTACTCGGTGTGCGTGTGCAGGTGGACGAAGCCGCCGTCCTTCACGGCGTCGGGGCGGGCGTCGGCGGACACGGTCATGCGGGGTGGGCCTTTCGACGGGGAGGACGGCGGGGCCGCACCCACCAGCCTACTCGTGGTGCCCGGGCGGCGGGGCCGGACCGGGACGGGGGTCACATCGACGGTGCCGGCTCAGTCCTCGTCGCCGCGCAGCGCCGCCAGGGCGTGGGCGAGGTCGTCCGGATACGGGGAGGTGATCGTCACCGGCTCCCCCGTGACCGGGTGCGGGAACGCCAGGCGGTGGGCGTGCAGCCACTGGCGGGTCAGCCCGAGCTCGGCCGCCAGGCGCGGATCCGCCCCGTACGTGAGGTCGCCGACGCACGGGTGGCGCAGCGCCGAGGTGTGCACGCGGATCTGGTGGGTGCGCCCGGTCTCCAGGTGGACCTCGAGCAGGGTGGCCCGGCCGAACACCTCGAGCGTCTCGTAGTGGGTCACGGACGGCCGGCCGTCCTCGAGCACCGCGAACTTCCAGTGGTGGCCGGGATGCCGCCCGATGGGCGCGTCCACGGTGCCGCTCAGCGGGTCCGGGATGCCCTGGACCACGGCGTGGTAGACCTTCTCCGGCACGCGCTCGCGGAACTGGTCCTTCATGGCCGTGTAGGCGCGCTCGGTCTTGGCCACGACCATGACCCCGGTGGTGCCGACGTCGAGCCGGTGCACGATCCCCTGGCGCTCAGGGGCGCCCGAGGTGGTGATGTCGTAGCCGAGGGCGGCCAGGGCGCCCACCACGGTGGGCCCGACCCAGCCCGGCGAGGGGTGCGCGGCCACGCCGGTGGGCTTGTCCACGGCCACCAGGTCCTCGTCCTCGTACAGGATGCTCAGCGCGTCCACGCGCTCTGCCCTCACTTCCAGGGGGTCGGGGTCGTCGGGGACGTCGACGGCGAGGGTCTCCCCCGCCACGGCCTTCGCGGACTTGGCCAGGACGCGGTCCCGGCGGCCGGAGCGCGACTCGGCCCGCACCAGGCCCCGGGAGAACCAGTCCGCCAGCAGCGAGCGGGAGACGCCGAACGCGTCGGCGAGCACCGCGTCGACCCTCCGGCCCGCCTCGGCCTCGGTGACCTCGAGCCGCTCGGTCAGTCCCGGTCTCATGCCCATGTCCTCACGCCTCCCGTGTGCCGTCCAGGCGGCGGCCGGTCATCACGAGCAGGGCGACGCCGATGACGGAGCAGACGATGAACGAGTCCGCCACGTTGAAGATCGCGAAGTGCGGCACGGAGATCATGTCGACCACGTGGCCGCGCCCGAACGCCGGGGGCCGGAACAGCCGGTCCGTGAGGTTGCCGAGCACGCCGCCGGCGAGCCCGCCCAGCGCCAGGGCCCACGGCGTCGAGCGCACGCGGGCGATCCCGACGAGGGCGGCGACCGCCACCACGGCTTGGATGATGGTGAACACCCAGGTGTGGTCCTCGCCGATGGAGAAGGCCGCGCCCGGGTTCAGGATGTAGTGCCAGCGCAGCACCCCGGGGATCACCGCGACGGAGTCCCCCAGCTGCATCGTGCTCTCGACCGCGTACTTGGTCAGCTGGTCGAGGGCGTAGGCCAGCACCGCCACGATGAGGGCGGTGAGCACGGCTCGCCGGCCCGCGCGAGGGGATCGCGGGGCCGGCGCGGCGTCGACGGCTCGGCTCACGCCGTGGGCGTGGGGGGCTCGACGCGCTTCTGGGCGCGGATCTCGCGCAGCTGGCCCTCGATGTAGGAGGTGAGGCGGCTGCGGTAGTCGGTCTCGAAGCTGCGCAGCTGTTCGACCTCGCCCTCCAGGCCGGCCTTCTCCTCGGCCAGGGCCTCGAGGGTGCGGGCTTTCTGTTCCTCGGCGTCGCTGACGAGCCGGGCCGCGGTGGCCTCGGCCTCGGCGACGAGCTCGGTGCTGCGCTGCTCGCCCGCGGCGACGTGCTCGTCATGCAGCCGCTGGGCCATGGCCAGGACGCCGGCGGCGGAGGTCGCGGCCGCGTCGGCAGCGGCCGGGGCCGCCTCCTCGACGGAGGCCGGCGTCGCGGCGGCCTCCGGGGTGTCCGCAGCGGGGCCGGCGGCCGGGGCGGCGCCGCCGGCGCGCAGCTCCGCGTTCTCGGACTCGAGCTGCTCGTTGAGGGCGATCAGGCGCTTGAACTCCGCCACGATCTCGTCGAGGAAGTCATCCACCTCGGTCTGGTCGTAGCCCTCGCGGAACTTCGTGGGCTGGAACTGCTTGTTGACCACGTCTTCCCAGGACAGCGCCATGGAACCGTCTCGCTCTCTGCTCGGTGCTCGGGGACGGCCGGGCGGCCCGGCGCGTCGACGGCCGGCGCGCCGGTGAGGGGCGGCGCCGATCCTGCCGCGAAGACTACCACCGGGGCCGACAGCCGCCCCGGGCCGCGGGTCAGGCCACGCCGGCCAGGCTCAGCACCAGGACCCGCAGCAGGACGACGCCGAGGAACACGATGAGGAAGGCCACGTCCAGGCCGATGCCGCCCAGGTTCACCGGCGGCACGGCACGACGCACGGGGCGCAGCAACGGGTCGGTGGCCCCGTACACGCCGCTGGCCAGCACGAGGGCCGCCCCGGTGGGGCGCCAGTGGCGGGCGAACGACTGCGTGACGTCCAGGACGATCCGCACGGTCAGCGCCGCGAGCACCACCGTCAGGGCGAGGTAGGCGAGGGCGAGGAGCAGCTGCATGGGCGCCTCAGTCGCCGTCGAACGGGGAGTCGGCCTCGCCGGACTCGCCCTGCTCGGCACCGACGACGTCCACGGTGGCCGGGGTCAGCAGGAACACCTTGCTGGTGATGCGGGAGATCGAGCCGTGCAGGCCGAAGACGAGGCCGGCCGCGAAGTCCACGAGGCGCTTGGCCTCGTTCTCACCGAGGTCGGTCACGTTCATGATCACGGGCACGCCGGAGCGGAAGGACTCGCCGATCGCCTTCGCGTCGTTGTAGGAGCGGGGGTGGACGGTGGACAGGGTGTGCACGGAGGCTCCTTCGGCAGACGACGCTGCGGCTCGCTTGATGGGGGTCACCGGGGCCCGGTAGCCCGGGTCGACCGGCTCGGGACGCGCCGGACGCCGGGGTTCGACGGGATCGGCCGCGGTGGAGCCGGACGGGGTCACGGGCTCTGGCCGCTCGGCCGGCTCGGGTTCGCGGACCGCAGCCGGGCGGACGGCCTCCATGTGGGGGTCGGTGTCCGGCTCCGCGGGGCGGCGCGCCTCGACGACCTCGTGTCGGGGCGCGGCCTCCCGCTCGGCCGCACGCGGCTGCTCGTCGTACTCGTCGCCGTCGGCCAGGCCGAGGTAGATCATCGTCTTCTTCAGGGCACCAGCCATGAGTCTTCCTTCACCACGTCCTCCGGCCCCGGGGGCCGCCGTCGTTCGTCGTCGGTGCGCGTTCGTCCGCACGGTCCTGTCGCGTCCCGCCGGGACGCGCGGGGTCAACGTTAGCCCACCGCGTCCCGGGCCCCCAGAACGTCGGAGCCGATGCGCACCTGTGTCGCCCCGGCGCGCACGGCCGCCTCGAGGTCCGCGCTCATCCCCATGGACAGTGCGGTGGCCTCCGGATGCGTCTGCCGCAGGCGCGCGCCGAGTGCGGCAAGGCGGCGGAACGCGTGCTCCGGGTCCAGGCCGCGCGGTGCCACGCACATCAGCCCGCCCAGCCGCAGGCCCGGCAGGCCTGCGATGACGTCCGCGAGGGCGGGGACGTCCTCGGGACGGGCGCCGCCGCGCGGGCCGATCCCCTCGGGACGGTCCTCGTCGGCGCGGTCGTCGACGTCCACCTGCACGAGGCACTCCAGGTCGGGGATCGCGGCCTCGGGCTCGCGCTCGCGCCGCAGCAGGAGCGCCCGCGAGAGCGCCTCGGCCAGTTCGGGTCGGTCCACCGACTCCACCACGGACGCGTAGCGCACCACGTACTTGGCCTTGTTGGTCTGCAGCTGGCCCACGAAGTGCCAGCGCGGGGCGTCCGCCCCCAGGGCCGCGGCGACGGCCTCGGCCTTGGGCCGGGCCTCCTGGTCGCGGTTCTCCCCCACGTCGGTCACGCCGAGCGCGGCGAGGCGCACGACGTCGGCGGCGGGGTGGGTCTTGGTCACGACGACGAGCGCGGGCTCCGCCTCGCGCCCGGCGTCCCGCGCGGCGTCGGCGATGCGGGCGCGCACCGCGGCGAGCGCGTCGGCGATCTCCCGGGCGCGGGGGTCCGTGGGGGTCGGCCCGGCGGTGGCGGGGGCGGTCATGCCTCTCCTCTCGGGGTGGTGGCGTCGGGGTCGGTGCGCCAGACGAGGCCGGCGAACCGGCCCTCACCGGGCGCCCGGCGGTGCGAGAACAGGCGTTCGTCCTCGCGCGTGCACGCGTCGATCGTCGCGGTGGTCACCCCGCGGGCGCGGAGGACCTGTGCGGCGCCGGCGGGCAGGTCGAGGGCGGGGGTGCCCCAGGACGTGGTGGCCGCGGTCGCCGGGAGGCGGGCGGCGGCCTCGGCGCGCAGGGCGGCGGGCACCTCGTAGCAGCGGCCGCACACGCCGGGGCCGATCCAGGCGCGCAGGCCGGGACCGGTCCGGTCGGTCTCCGGGCGCAAGGAGAGCAGCCGATCGACGGTCGCCTCCAGGACGCCGTCCAGCAGCCCGCGCCGCCCGGCGTGGGCCACGGCGGTCGCGCCGGTCGTCTCGTCGACGACGACCACGGGGAGGCAGTCGGCCACCATGACGGCCAGCGGACGGGACCCGTCACGGCTCACGGCGGCGTCGGCCACGGGGGCCGGGGCACCGCCGCGCCCGGGTCCGTCCGCCCACACGACGTCGGCCGAGTGCACCTGGTCCAGATAGAGCGTGGCGTCCTCGGGGACCCCCATCACGCGCTCCAGGGCGCGACGGGCGGCGCTGACACGCGCGAGTCGCTCGGCCTCGTCCGGCGGGACCACGTGCAGCGCGAGGTTGCCGGCGGCCACGGACGTCCAGGCCACGTGCACGGCGCCCGTCGCGGTGCGGACGGTCTCGCGGTGCACGAAGGGGCCAGCGGGGACCCGTGCGGTCCCGGCCGGCCCCTCCGCGGCCGTCACTTGAGGAAGTCCGGGACGTCCAGGTCCGAGGACCCGGCGCCGAGGTCCGGCTCCACCACGGTGGGCAGGTCCTGCTGGCGGCGCGGCTGCTGCTCCTGCGGGGCCAGCGGCACGGTGCCGCGCACGGCGGGGCGCTCGGCCTGCTGCGGCTGGGCCGGGGCGGCGGGCTGCGGCTGGGCGGCGGGCTGCGGCTGCGCGGGGGCCGCGGCCCGCTGCGGGGCCGCCTGCTGCTGCACGGCCTGCGGGGCGGCCGGGGCGGAGGTGACGTCCACCTTGTCGAAGCCCGCGGCGATCACGGTCACGCGCACCTCGTCGCCGAGGGCGTCGTCGATGACCGCGCCGAAGATGATGTTGGCCTCCGGGTGGGCGACCTCCTGGACCAGTCGCGCGGCCTCGTTGATCTCGAAGAGGCCGAGGTCGGAGCCGCCCTGGATGGAGAGCAGCACACCGTACGCGCCGTCGATGGAGGCCTCGAGCAGCGGCGAGGCGATCGCCAGCTCGGCCGCCTTGACGGCGCGGTCCTCGCCCTGCGCGTGGCCGATGCCCATGAGCGCGGAGCCCGCGCCCTGCATCACGGACTTCACGTCCGCGAAGTCGAGGTTGATCAGGCCCGGGGTGGTGATCAGGTCGGTGATGCCCTGGACGCCGGAGAGGAGCACCTGGTCCGCCTGACGGAAGGCGTCCATGACCGAGACGTTGCGGTCCGAGATGGACAGCAGGCGGTCGTTCGGGATCACGATGAGGGTGTCGACCTCGTCCCGCAGGGCGTCGATGCCCGCCTCGGCGGAGCCGGCGCGACGGCGGCCCTCGAACGTGAACGGACGGGTCACGACGCCGATGGTCAGGGCGCCGAGCGAGCGCGCGATGCGGGCCACGACGGGCGCTCCGCCGGTGCCGGTGCCGCCGCCCTCGCCCGCGGTCACGAACACCATGTCCGCGCCCCGCAGGACCTCCTCGATCTCCTCCGCGTGGTCCTCGGCGGCCTGGCGGCCGACCTCGGGGTTCGCACCCGCGCCGAGTCCACGGGTGAGCTCGCGGCCCACGTCCAGCTTCACGTCCGCGTCCGACATCAGCAGCGCCTGGGCGTCCGTGTTGATGGCGATGAACTCCACGCCGCGGAGCCCCACCTCGATCATGCGGTTCACGGCGTTCACGCCGCCGCCGCCGATGCCGACGACCTTGATGACGGCCAGGTAGTTCTGGGGTGCAGCCACGGTGTTGGTTCCCTTTGTTCGAGATCTCGAGAGGTCAGCGCGAGGCACATCGCCCCGGTGATCGGCGGCCACCCGGGGTGGACACCTTCAAGCACAGCGTGAAGCGAGCCTCGCGCGCGTTCGGATCCACCGTACTGGGAGGCCCGCGTCACGCGCAAAAGAAAACGGCGTGTCCACGCGGAAAAGACGCCCTCAACATCAACTTTCACGTGAGACTCGAAGGACGAGCCTCCGCAGTGATGGCACCCCGACTCGCATGAGGCCCCGCGCCCCGACCTTCACCTTCACGTTCTACTGGAGACTCCTGTGGCCCCGGTTCAGCGCGTGATCGGCCGCGTGGGCACGGAGACGTCGATCTCGGCGACGCCGCCCGCCGCGGACCCGTGCCGCTCGTCCGCCAGGAACGCCTCGGCCACGGACCCCTTGAGGCCGGCGTCCTGCGCGTCGCCCCAGACCAGGGTCACCCCACCCTCGAGCGCCAGACGGACCTGGCCCGGGCCCCGGGAGTCGGCCGTCTCGACACGATCCGCCACGGCCTCCGGCAGGGCGGCCAGCACCTCGGCCACCTCGGCGCGCTCCTCCTGCGCCCGCTGCGCCAGCTCCTCCGAGAACGCGGGGAGGTCCTCGCCCTCGAGCCGTTCCTCCGGCACTCCCGTCAGGACGGTGCCGTCTGCGAGCAGCAGCTGCACACCGTCGTCGCCGTCCCGCCGGGCCCGCGTCTCATGCTCCCGGACCACGACCTCCAGGCCGGTGGGCAGGCGGGGAACGGTCTGGACCTCGGCCACTCCGGGCAGACCACCGACCAGCTCGCCCACACAGCCGGCGCCGACGCGGGACAGCGGCACGCCGTACACGGGCTCCAGGCGCTCCTGGACCTCGGCGGCGGAGACATGGCGGGTGCCGGTGACCTCGACGCGGTCCACCGCGAGCACGGGCGAGAAGAACACGACCCAGCCCAGGGCGGTCAGCACCGCGAGGACCGCGGCCGCCACACCCCAGCGCGTGGCGCGGCGCCGGCGCGCGGTGCGGCCCGGGAATCGGACCACGGTGGAGGCGTCGGCCCCGGCTGGTGCGACCGGCGGCGTCCCGCGGCCGAGCCTCACGGGTGGGCGACGCCGGGCGCCGCGTCCCGACCGAGCTCGGCCAGCAGGTCCGCACCCAAGGCGGTGACGTCCCCCGCGCCCATCGTCAGGACGACGTCGCCGGCCGTGGCGCCCGCCGCGAGCGAGCGCACCGCCTCGGCGCGGTCCTCGGCGACGACACGGTCCTCGGCGGCGCCCGTGGTGAGGCGGGAGGCGATGAGGGACGAGTCGACGCCGGGCATCGGCTCCTCCCGAGCCGCGTACACGGGCAGCACGCGCACCGCGTCCGCCCCGGAGAGGGCGGCGGCGAACTCGGCGGCGAAGTCCCGGGTGCGGGAGAACAGGTGGGGCTGGAACAGGACGTGCACGCGGGCGTCGCCGGCCACGGCACGGCCGGCGGAGACCGCGGCGGCCACCTCCGTGGGATGGTGCGCGTAGTCGTCGAAGACCCGCACGCCGCGCGCGGCGCCGCGGAACTCGAAGCGGCGGGCCGTGCCCCGGAAGGCCTCCACGCCCCGCACGGCGGCCTCGAAGGCCATGCCCGCCCGGACGGCGGCCAGGACCACAGCGGCGGCGTTCAGCGCGTTGTGCCGGCCGGGCACCTGCAGATGCAGGGTGCGCTCCGGGCCGCCCGCCATCCGGAACGTGGCGCGCTGGCCCACTCCGGTCTCGCCCGGCTCCACCGCGAGGTCGGTGACCAGCAGGTCCGGCGCCACGCCGTCACGGGGCGCCGAGCCGTAGGTCACGACGTCGGCGGCCGCGTGCTCCCGTGCCCAGGCGGCCAGGTCCGCCGCGCCGGCGTCGTCGAGGCAGGCCACGAGGACCCCGCCCTGGGCGGCGGCCGGCAGCCCGCCCGCGAAGTCCCGGAAGACCTGGTGCACCGCCTCCTCGGTCCCGTAGTGGTCCAGGTGGTCGGCCTCCACGGTCGTGACGATCCCGATCGTGCTCGGGTAGTTCACCAGGGTGCCGTCGGACTCGTCGGCCTCCGCGATGAACCACTCGCCCCGGCCCGCCCGGGCGTTGGTGCCGAGCCCGGCGACGGCGGCGCCGACCGCGAACGTGGGGTCCCAGCCGGCGTCGGAGAAGGCCATGGCGGCCATGGAGGACGTGGTGGTCTTCCCGTGCGTGCCGGCGACGGCCAGCACCCGGTGGCCGCGCATGGCCAGGGCGAGGCCCTCGGAACGGTGCAGCACGCGCAGTCCGCGCGCCACGGCGGCGTCGTGCTCCGGGTTGCCCGGCCCGGCGATCGAGGAGGCGATCACCGTGGTGACGTCCCGGCCGAGATGCGCGGCATCGTAGCCGACCGTGATCCGGGCACCGCCCGCGGCGAGCTCGCGCATCACGGGCAGGTCCTTCGCGTCGGAGCCGGACACCGCGACGCCCTGCTCCTGGAGGATGCGGGCGACCCCCGACACGCCGACGCCGCCGATCCCCAGCAGGTGCACGCGGCCCAGGTCGGCGAAGCGGCCCTCGGCCGCGGGACGGGTGCTCTCGTCTCGGCTCATCGCCGGGCTCCTTCCTGGGCGGCCGAGCGCACGAGGCCGGCCATGGTGACGTCCGCGTCCCGGACGCCGAAGCGGGCGGCCGCCTCCCCCATGCGCGCGAGACGCTCAGGGTCGGTCGCCAGCGGGATCAGCTGACGCTGCACCCACGCGCGCCCGAAGGCGTCGTCGCGGACGAGCAGCGCGCCCTCCGCCTCCACCACGGGGCGGGCGTTGAGCGCCTGCTCGCCGTTGCCGATGGGCAGGGGGACGTAGACGGCGGGCAGGCCGACCGCGGACACCTCGCAGACCGTGCCGGCGCCCGAGCGGGCGACGATCAGGTCGGCGGCGGCGTAGGCCTGCTCCATGCCCGCCAGGTACTCCCGCTGGACGTAGCCGTCCCGGACCAGCAGGCCGCCGTCGTCCTCGGTGAGGGCCTTGTCCCGACCGGTCAGGTGGAACACCTGCAGACCGGCGTCCAGGAGGTCGCCCAGCGCGGCGCGCACGGTGCGGTTCATGGCCAGCGCACCCGAGCTGCCGCCGGTCACCACGACGGTGGTCCGGTCCGGATCGAGGCCGAGGGCCTCACGGGCGGCACGGCGGGCGGCCGCCCGGTCCAGGCCGGAGATCTCGGGGCGCATCGGCATGCCCACCCAGCGGGCGCCGCGGAGGCGGGTGTCCGGCAGGGCGGTGCCGACGTGCGCGGCCCGCAGGGCGCCGATGCGGTTGGCCAGGCCGGGGCGGGCGTTGGCCTCGTGGACCACCACGGGCACACCGGCCCGGAACGCGGCGAGGTACACGGGCGTGGCGACGTAGCCGCCCACGCCCACGACGACGTCGGCGCGCCGGTCCCGCAGGATCCGGGCCGCCGTGGCGACCGCGGCGCGCAAGCGGGCCGGGAAGCGGACGACGTCCATCGACGGGCGGCGCGGCATCGGGACCCGGTCGATCAGGTCGAGCTCGTAGCCCGCCTCGGGGACGAGACGCGTCTCCATGCCGGAGGCGGTGCCGACCATGGTGCACTCGACGGGGCCGCCGCCGTCGTCCTCCAGGGCGCGGGCGATCGCGAGCATCGGGGAGATGTGGCCGGCGGTGCCGCCGCCGGCCAGCACCACCCGCAGGGGCTGTCTCTTATCCACATCT
>NZ_JABFAZ010000009.1:190108-210873 GCF_017168505.1 Micrococcus sp. KRD077
ACGCGTAAGATCGTCGGCAGCGTCAGATGGGTATAAGAGACAGGTGTCCGGCTCGTCCGCCTGCGGGCGGGCGTCCGGCTGCGCGGCACGGCGGCGCTCGTGACGGGCGAAGGCCAGCACGATGCCGACCGCGCTCAAGGACAGGGTGAGCGCGGAACCACCATAGGAGATGAAGGGCAGGGGGACGCCCACCACGGGGATGATCCCGGAGACCATCGCGATGTTGACGGCCGCCTGGCCCACCAGCCAGGCCAGGATCCCCCACGTGGACAGGCGGATGAACGTGGACGTGGTCCCGGCGGCGACGCGGTAGATGCCGATCGCCAGGCCGAGGTAGGCCAGCAGCACCACCAGCGTGCCCACGAGCCCGAGCTCCTCGCCGAGGATGGTGAAGATGAAGTCGTTCTCGGCCTCCGGGATGTAGCTCCACTTCTGGCGGGACTGGCCGAGGCCCGCGCCCCACCAGCCGCCCGAGGCCAGGGCGTACATCCCGTGCGCCGGCTGGAAGCAGGGGTCGGTGGCGTCGGAGCAGTCCCCCATCCAGGCCTGCACCCGGACCATGCGGTGCGGGGCGAGGAGGGTCAGGGCCAGGATGCCCAGCATGCTCAGCGCCAGGAAGGTGAGGAAGACCCCCCAGTGGGTGCCGGCCACGTACAGCACCGTGGCCAGCACGATCGCGAGGATGATCGCGGTCCCGAGGTCGCTGCCCGCCATCACCAGGATCAGCAGCAGCAGGCCGCCGGGCAGCACCGGGATCAGCGCGTGCCGCACCTGGGTGACGAGGCGGTGCTTGCGCTCCAGGACCGCCGCCGCCCACAGGGCCAGGGCGAGCTTGGCGGCCTCGGAGGGCTGCATCCGGAACCCGCCGATGCCCAGCCAGTTGCGATTGCCGCCCACGGTGACGCCGAGCGGGGAGAACGCGACCAGCGCGAGCAGGATCACGGCCACGCCGAACGCCGGCCAGGCGAGCGCCTTGAAGACGCGCACCGGCAGGCGCGAGAACACGAGCAGGGCCGCCACGCCCGCCACCGCCCAGGCGCTCTGGCGCAGGAACAGGGCGTACGAGCCGCCGCCGGTGCCGATCGCCTCGACGGAGGACGAGGAGAGCACCATCACGAGCCCCAGCACGGTGAGCAGGGCGGTGCAGCCGCTGATGAGCAGGACCGACAGGTCGAGGGCGCGGCGACCCTCCAGGACCCGCCACATCCGGTGCAGGAGACGCTCCCGGTGCTCGGGGGCGTCGTCGTCCGCGCGGGGGCGGACCGGGCGGAGCTCGATCGGGGACATGGCCCTCCTCACGGGGGAAGCGAGACGGTCGGGTGGGCGGCGGGTCAGTCGGTGTCGGGGGCGGCGTCGTCGTGCACGTCCCAGCCGTGCTCGCGCATCAGCCCGGCGACGGCCTCGATGAATGCGTCGCCGCGGGCCGCGTAGGAGCGGAACTGGTCCATCGACGCCGCGGCGGGCGCCATGAGCACGGTGTCGCCGGGGCGGGCCAGGCCGTCGGCCACGCGCACCGCCTCGGTCATCACGGCCGCGCCGTCGGCGGGGCCGGTGCCGTCGGCCGCGGCGAGGGGGGCGTGGACGGGGACGTCCGGGGCGTGCGCGGCCAGGGCCGCGCGCAGGGCCGAGGTGTCCCTGCCCAGGAGCACCACCGCCCGGAGCCGGTGGGCGTGCGCGGCCACCAGCTCGTGATAGGTCACGCCCTTGGGCAGGCCGCCGGCCAGCCACACCACGGAGCTGAACGCCGCCAGCGACGCGTCTGCGGCGTGCGGGTTCGTCGCCTTGGAGTCGTTGACCCACATGATGTCGCGGGAGGTGGCCACGAGCTGGATGCGGTGCTCCCCGCGGTCGTAGGAGCGCAGGCCCTCGGCCACGGCCGCGGGGCTCACCCCGACGGCCCGGGTCAGCGCCGCCGCGGCGGCCGCGTTGGCCATGGTGTGGCGCGGCGCCACCGGGCCCAGGTCGGCGCGCTCGGCCAGGGCGATCGCCTCGTGGCGCCGGTTGTCCAGGAACGCACGGTCCACGAGGATCCCGTCCACGACGCCGATGTCGGACAGGCCCGGGGTGTCCGTGGTGAAGCCGATCGCGCGGCAGCCCTCCTGGACGTCCGCGCGCTCCACGAGGGTGCGGGTCAGCGGGTCCTGCTCGTTGAACACGCAGGCCACCCGCGTGTTCGCGTACACCTTGCCCTTGGCGGCGGCGTACTCCTCCATCGAGCCGTGCCAGTCCACGTGGTCCTCGGACAGGTTCAGCACCGCCGATGACGCCGGGGCCAGGCCGTGCGTCCAGTGCAGCTGGAAGCTGGAGAGCTCGAGGGCGAGCACGTCGAAGCCCTCCGGGTCGCGGATCGCGTCGAGCACGGGGGTGCCGACGTTGCCGCAGGCCACCGCCCGACGGCCGTCCGCCCGCAGGATGGCCTCGACCATCGTCACGGTCGTCGTCTTGCCGTTCGTGCCTGTCAGGCACACCCAGTCGGCGGTCTTCCGGCCGGCGCGCTCGCGCAGCCGCCAGGCCAGTTCGACGTCGGACCAGATCGGCAGGCCCGCCGCATGGGCGGCCATCAGCAGCGGCTGGTCCGGCCGCCAGCCCGGGGAGGTCACGACGAGGTCCGCGGCGGCGCCGTCGACTTCGGGCAGCACCTGCGTGGCCGCCCGGTCGAGCAGGACCTCGCGGACCCCCACGATCCGCAGGGTCTCCGCACGCGCCCGGTTCTCGGGGCCGTCATCGCCGTCCACCACCACGACGGCGGCGCCCAGCTCGGCCAGGGTGTCGGCCACGGAGAAGCCGGTGACGCCCAGGCCCGTGACGACGACGCGCAGGCCGGCCCACCCCGGGGCGTCCCAGGACGTGAGGTCGGCGGTGCGGGCGGTGTCGGCGCGAGGCCGGCGCACCGGTGCGAGCGCGGCGTCGGACGCGGGGCCGGTCACGGGGTCACCCCCGCGAGGCCGCCCTGGCGGATGAGCCAGTCGCCGTAGAAGATCGCGAGCCCCACGGTGACGCACATCAGGGACAGCAGCCAGAAGCGGACCACGACGGTCACCTCGGCCCAGCCCTTGAGCTCGAAGTGGTGCTGCAGCGGCGCCATCAGGAACACGCGCTTGCCGCCGGAGACCTTGAACCAGCCCACCTGGATGATGACGGAGAGCGTGATCGCGACCATGAGGCCGGCCAGCACGGCCACCAGGATCTCGGTGCGCGTGAAGATCGCGAAGCCGGCCAGGGCGCCGCCCAGGCCCAGGGAGCCGGTGTCCCCCATGAAGATCTTGGCCGGCGAGGTGTTCCACCAGAGGAAGCCCAGCAGGCTGCCCGTGAGGATCGCCGCGAGCAGGGCCAGGTCCATGGGGTCGCGGACCTCGTAGCAGCCGCGGGTGCCCTCGAGCGCGCAGGACTGGCTCGACTGGAAGAGCGATATCAGAACGTAGGCGCCCGTGATCATGGCGGTGGCACCCGTGGCGAGCCCGTCGAGGCCGTCCGTGAGGTTCACGGCGTTCGTGGTGGCGGTGGTGATGAGGTTCGACCAGATCACGAACAGGATGACGCCGATCGCGGGTCCGGCGAAGGCCAGGTCGAGCCACGGGATGTCCCGGGCGAAGGAGATCGCCGTCGAGGCGGGGGTCAGGCCCCGCTCGTCCGGGAAGTTCAGGGCGAGGACGGCGAAGGCGGTGCCGATCAGGGCCTGGAGGATGATCTTGCCGCGCGGCGTCAGGCCGAGCGAGCGCTGCTTCGTGATCTTCGTGAAGTCGTCCACGAAACCGACGAAGGCCATGCCCACGGTGAGCAGCAGCAGGATCAGGCCGGAGGCCGTGGGCCCGCCGAAGTCGACGCCGAGCACCGCGAGCAGCCCGTGGGTGATCAGGTACGCCAGCACCATGGAGCCGATGATGACCGCGCCGCCCATCGTGGGCGTGCCGCGCTTGGTCTTGTGGGTGGTCGGGCCGTCGTCGCGGACGAACTGGCCGTATCCGCGCTTGACGAGGAACCTGATGAACAGCGGGGTGCCGACGGCCGAGAGGACCAGGCCGAGCACGCCGCCGATGAGCAGTCCGATCACGGTCGGGACTCCTTCGGGGAGGCGGAGGGGGCGGCGACGGCGTCGGCCGTGGCGAGGCGCTCGCCGAGGGCCGCGAGCCCGACGCCGTTGGAGGACTTGACGAGGACGAGGTCGCCGGGGCGCAGGTGCTCGGCGAGGAACGCCTCGGCCTGCGCGGCGTCGTCGACGAAGTGCGCCTCCTCGCCCCAGCTGCCCTCGTTGAGGGCGCCGATGTAGAGCGGCCGGGCTCCGGCGCCCACCACCAGCAGCTGGGCGATGTTCAGGCGCACCACGGACTCGCCCACGAGGGTGTGCTCACGGACGCGGGCATCGCCGAGCTCGAGCATCTCCCCCAGGACGGCCCAGGTGCGGCGGCCGCTGGAGCGGCCGAGGGTGGCCAGCGTCCGCAGCGCGGCGCGCATGGACTCGGGGTTGGCGTTGTACGCGTCATTGATGATCGTGACGCCGTCCGCGCGGTCGGTGCGCTCCATCCGGAAGCGGCTGGCGGGCCCGAGCCCGTCGAGACCACGGGCGATCTCGGCCGGGTCCATGCCGGCGGCGTGGGCGGCCGCGGCGGCGGCCAGCACGTTGTGCACGTGGTGCAGGCCGGTCAGTCCGGAGGCCACCGGATGCCGCACGGCGGCCTCATCCGTCCCGACCTGCAGGTCGAAGACGGGGCGCTCCTGGTCGTCGGCTCGCACGTCCCGTGCGGCGACGAGTCCCGACGCGCGGCCGGCGGCCACGTCCTCGGCCGCGCGGGCGACGCCCCGCTCGTCCGCGGTGAACCAGGTGATCGGGGCGGCGGTCCGTGCCGCCATGCCGGCGACACGCTCGTCGTCGAGGTTGAGGACGGCGACGCCGTCGGGGCCGAGGGCCTCCACGAGCTCGCCCTTGGTGCGCGCGATGTTCGCCACGCCGCCGAAACTGCCCGCATGGGCGGTGCCCACCATGAGCACGACGCCGATGTCCGGGCGCACGATGTCGCAGAGGTACGCGATGTTGCCGACGTGGTCCGCGCCCATCTCGACCACGAGGAAGCGCGTGTCCAGCTCCGCCCGGAACACCGTGAGCGGCACGCCGACCTCGCCGTTGTACGAGCCGACCGGTGCGACGGTGGGGCCCTGGGTGGCCATCAGGGCGGCGAGCAGGTCCTTGGTGGTGGTCTTGCCGGCCGAGCCGGTGATGCCGATGACGGTGGTCGGGGAGTGCCCCCGGATGCGGCGCACGACCTCCCGGGCGAGCGCGCCCATCGCGAGCACGGCGTCCTCGACGATGATCGCCGGGTGCGCGGCGCCGTCGGGGGCGTGCGTGGCGCGCTCGGCGAGCACGGCGGCGGCGCCGGCACCCAGCGCGGCGTCGATGAAGTCGTGGCCGTCGGCGCGCTCCCCCGGCTTCGCCACGTAGAGCGTGCCCTCGGCGGTGACCTCCCGCGAGTCGGGGGTGACGTGCACCAGCACGGTGGCGGGGTCGAGGGTGGCCGAGAGCGTGCCGGACACGGCCTCGGCGATCTGGGCTGCGGTGAGAGCGATCATGACTCGATGACCTTACCCTCGCGGGCGGGGCCGGAGCCCGAGGCGGAGGCCGCCGCGACACGGGCGGCCAGGGCCTCGCGCAGGGCCACCCGGTCGTCCAGCGGGACGAGCTCGCCGTCGTAGTCCATCGTGGTCTCGTGCCCGCGGCCGGCCAGGAGGATGCCGTCCTGCGGCCCCGCCAGCTCCACGGCGCGGCGGATGGCCGTGGCACGGTCGGCCACCTCCTCGATCACGACCGTGCGGCCCTCCTCCCGCGCGATGCGGTCGGCCTCGGCGCGGGCGCCGGCGAGGATGTGGGCGCGGATCGGGGCCGGGTCCTCCGAGTGGGGGGTGTCGTCGGTGACGATCAGCACATCCGCCGCCCGGGCCGCGATCGCGCCCATCACGGGCCGCTTGTCACGGTCACGGTCGCCGGCGGAGCCGAACACGATCAGGGTGCGGCCGCGCGTCCCGGCCGCCGCCCGGGCGTCGGCGAGGGAGCGCAGCGCCTGGACCATGCCGTCCGGGTTGTGCGCGAAGTCGACGACGGCGTCCGGCTCGCGGCCCACGACCTCCATCCGCCCCGGGACGGCGGCAGCCAGAGGGCCCTCCCCCGCGGGCACGTCCAGGACCGCGGCGAGCGCGTCCAGGTGCTCCTCCCCCACGGCGTGCAGCACGAGCAGAACCGCGAGGGCCGCGTTGGCCACGTTGAAGCGGCCCGGCAGACCGACGGAGGCCCGCAGCTCCCGGCCCGTGGCCGCGTGGCGCAGCGTGAAGCGGTGGCCGAGGCCGTCCGGCGCGAGCTCGGCGACCTCCCAGTCCGCCCGGAGGCCGGGGTCGTGTTCGGCCAGGGCGCCCGGCGTCGGCGCGGCCGGCCCGAGGGCGAGCGTGGTGACGGGAGCGCCGGCGGCCCGGGCCATGGCGACGCCCCAGCGGGGCCCCTCGCCGCCGTCGAGCGTGATGACGGCGTGGTCGGTGCGAGCGGGGTCGAACAGACCGGCCTTGGCCGCGAAGTACTCCTGCATCGAGCCGTGCATGTCCAGGTGGTCCTGGGTCAGGTTGGTGAACCCGGCCACCGCGTAGCGCAGGCCGGCGATCCGCTGGTACGCCACGGCGTGGGAGGAGACCTCCATGACGGCGGTGTCCACCTCCTCCTCGCGCATGAGCGCCATGAGGGCGTGCAGCTGGGTGGCCTCGGGCGTGGTGAGCGTGGAGGGGACCTCCCGCTCCCCCGCGCGGATCAGGATCGTGCCCACGATGCCCGACCGGCGCCCCAGGGCCTCGAGCAGGGCGGCGGCGAGGAAGCTCGTGGTGGTCTTGCCGTTGGTGCCGGTCACGCCGAGCAGGCGCGGGCCGGTGTCGCCCCCGCCGCCGTAGACGCGGGCCGCCACGGTGCCGGCGGCGGTGCGCACGGCGTCGACCTCGAGCACCGGGACGTCGGCCAGGCCCTGCTCCGCCAGGAGCGCGCGGCCCGCCGCGTCCGTCAGGACGCCGACGGCGCCGGCCTCCAGTGCCGTGGCCGCGAACGCCGCGCCGTGGGCGCGCGCCCCCGGAACGGCGACGTAGAGGTCGCCCGGGCGCACGACACGCGAGTCGAGGCTGACCCCCGTGACGCCGTCGGCCGGGGCCGCGCCGTGGACGTGGGCCGCGATCCCCGCCTCGGCCAGCGCCTGTGCGAGGGCGGGCCAGGCCGCGGCGGGGGTGTGGGAGCTGCTGGGCCGGGGTCAGCGGCGCAGGGGGGTCGCTCGGAGTGGTCATGGGGGTGCTCCTGGGGTGCTCGGGGCCGGAGGCGTGGGTCACCACGGCCGGTCCTGCGGATCGTCCACGAAGACGCGGTAGTCGTTCGGCTCGGCTCCGGTGGCGGGCACGTCCGCCTGGCGGAGCATGTACTCCATGATCGTGGCGGCCGCGACGGACACGTCTCGGGAGCCCTGCTTCGACGGCGGCCGATGCATGGACACGGACACCACGAAGCGGGGGTCGTCGAGCGGGGCGACGGCGGTGAAGCCGAGGTTGTAGCCGTCGTACGTGCCGGTGTCGCTCGCGGCCTCGGCGGTGGAGGACTTGCCGCCCACGCGATACCCGGGGATCGCGGCGGCCTTGCTGGTGCCCTGCGTCACGACGGTCTCCATCATGCGGAGCATCTGCGCCGCCGTCTCCTCGGAGACCACGCGGTGGGGCTCCGCGGACGACTCCCAGCGCTTCTCCGCGCCGTCGCCGTCCACCGTGGCGTCGATCAGCCGGGCCGGGATCAGCACGCCGCCGTTGGCGAGGGCCTGGTACATCTGGGCGGTGTGCAGGGTGGTCTGGGTGTAGCCCTGGCCGAAGGCCGTGGTCAGGCGCTGGCGGCCGTCCCACTGTTCGGGCGGGACGAGGACGCTGCCCGCCTGCTGCGGCAGGCCGAGGTCGATGGGCTGGCCGACCCCGAAGGAGCGCATGTACTCGTAGCGCTGCTCGTCCGTGATCTTCTCGGCGATCTGCACCGTGCCCGTGTTGTAGGAGCGCGCGTAGATGCCTGCCACGGTCATGTCGAACGTCGGGTGCGGGGAGAAGTCCCGGATGGTCTGCCCGTCGAAGTCCTGGCTGCCGGGGACGGTGAAGCCGTCCGTGGCGGTGACCTTCCCGGCGTCGACGGCGGCCGCGATCGGCAGCGCCTTGCCCGTGGAGCCCGGCTCGTACGGCGTGCTCATCACGGTGGAGGTGCGGAAGTTCCCCTCGGTGGCGTCGGGGTCGGCGGGGTCCACCGTGGTGGAGTCCGCCATGACGATCACGTCGCCCGTCTTCACGTCCATCACGACGGCGTTCGCCCACTCCGCCTCGTACTCGGCGGCGAGGGCGCCGAGGGTCTCCTGCGCGAACCACTGGGCGTCCTTGTCCACGGTCAGGCGCAGGTCGGCGCCGTCCACGGCCGGAACCTCCTCGAGCGGGGCGTTGGGGATGCGGATGCCGTCTGCGCCCACCTCGAACGTGCGGGTGCCCGGGGTGCCGGTCATGACGTCGTCCTGGCTGAGCTCGAGGCCCTCGAGGGCGGTGCCGTCGCCACCCATGAAGCCGATGATGCTGCCGGCGACCGACCCGTTCGGGTAGGTGCGGCGGTCCACCGCCTCGGAGAGCAGGCCCGGCACGTTGAGGGCCATGGCCGCATCCCGCACCTCCGGGGTCACGGAGCGACGCACCACGGCGTACGGGCGGGAGCCGATGGTGGCCTCGCGCACCTCCTCCTCCGACATGCCGAGCACCTCGGCCAGGCTGGCCAGGCGGGAGTCCACGTCCACCAGCACGGTCTCCCGGGCCTCGCGGTCCCATTCGTTGAAGTCCTTGACGAGGCGCTGGTCCACGACGATGTCGTAGCGGCGCACGCTGGCGGCCAGCACGTCGCCGTCGCGGTCCAGGATGGACCCGCGCTGCGGCAGGGTCTCCTGGTGTGTCAGGCGCTGGTCCATGGCCGCCGCGGCCTGCCCCGTGGGGTCGATGCCCTGCACGTAGACGAGCCGCAGTGCGAGCCCGCCGAGCAGGACGAAGACGAGCAGGAGAAGGATGCGGGTGCGCACGGCGGGGTGCCCGGGAGCGGGCCCGACCGTCGATCCGCCGCGGGGAAGGTGCGAGGCGGGACGGTCGATCAACGGTCGGCGGCGTCCTGGTCGGGGGCGGCGGAGGCGTCCTCGCCGCCGAGGGTGCGCGGTCCCTCGATCTCGTCCTGGCCGTCGCCGGCCGTCCCCTGGCGGACCGCGTCCGCGTCCGCCGGCGGCGCGACGTAGGTGGCGGAGATGTCGCCGTCCTGGGCCGCCTGGGCCTCGCCGCTGAACTGGCCCGTGCCCGCGTCCACGGAGGCGGTGCCGGCGGGGGCGACCATCCCGAGGGCGTCGGCGCGCGCGGCCAGGTTCTGCGGCGCCTCGAGGTGGCCCACCTGTTCGGCCAGCCGCTCATTGGTCTCGGTGACGGCCTGCTGCTCCTGGCGCAGGTCCAGGAGGGCGTACTGCCGGTTGGACATCGTGATGTTCATGACGAGCACCGCCGCGAGCGCGGCGAGCACCACGAGGACGCACAGCACGGTCACCCCGGAGCGGGATCGGGGCAGCGGGGCGGGCACCACCGAGAGCGGCGTGCGCTCCTGCGGAGTCGGCCGCGCAGGGGCGACGGGGGTCGACCCGGGGCGCAGCGACTCTGCGATCCGTGCGTGTGCGGCCATGCTCATCTCCTCGTGCAGCGTCATGCCGTGGTCCTGGACGTCCTGATCTTCTCAACCGCACGCACTCTCGCGGAGGAGGCGCGACGGTTCTCGGAGATTTCTTCTTCGGTGGGCTTCTCGGTGCCGCGGGTGAGCACCCGCACCACGGGTTCGTGCTCCTCCAGCACCACTGGGAACCCCGGGGGCGCCGTGGACGTGGCCCACGCGCTCAGGTGCCGCTTCGTGATGCGGTCTTCGAGGGAGTGGTAGCTCATCACCACGAGGCGCCCGCCCACGTGGAGGGCGTCGAGGATGGCGGGCACGGCGGCGTCGAGGATGTCGAGCTCCTCGTTCACGGCGATGCGCAGGGCCTGGAAGGTGCGCTTGGCCGGGTGCCCGCCGGTTGCCCCCGCGGCGACGGGGACGGCCGAGCGGATCACCTCGACGAGGCGGCCGGTGGTCTCGATGGGGGCCTCGTCGCGGGCCCGGACGATGGCCCGTGCGATGGGGCCGGCGAAGCGCTCCTCGCCGTCGCGACGGATGATGCGGCGCAGCTCCTGCTCGTCCAGCTCCGCCACGAGCGTCGCGGCGGAGCGCTCGGCGGTGTCGTCCATGCGCATGTCCAGCGGAGCGTCGTAGGAGTAGGCGAAGCCGCGCTCCCGGTCGTCCAGCTGGTAGGAGGACACACCGAGGTCGTAGAGCGCGGCGTCGACCTTCGTGACGCCCGCGGCGGCCATGGCCTCGGGCACCCGGTCGTAGGTGCCGTGGAAGGGGATCAGGCGCTCGGCGAGGGGGCCGAGGCGCTCGACGGCCATGGCCTGGGCGTGGACGTCGCGGTCGATGCCGATGACGCGCAGGTGGGGGAACCGGGTCAGCAGGGCCTCGGTGTGCCCGCCCATGCCCAGCGTGCCGTCGACGGCGACGGGCGTACGGCCGGCCTCGAGCGCGGCCTGGACGGCGGGGGCGAGGAGGTCGACGACGCGGTCCCGCATCACGGGCAGGTGGCGGTCCTCGGGGCGCGGCTGGCCTGCGTCCACTCTCGACCTCCTGCTCACATCGCGGTCCTGGCGGACCTCGGGCGGGATCCCCATCCGTCCGCCGCCGCGCCTGGCCCAGGGGAAGACGGGTCAGGTGCGGCGGCGTCGGCTGGAGGTCTCGCTCGAGGTCGGGTGGTCATGGTCAGAAGACGCCGGGCAGGACGTCCTCGTCGGTCTCGGAGAAGGCGGCTTCCTGCTCGGCGAGGTAGGTGTTCCAGGACTCCGAGTCCCAGATCTCCACTCGCGTCCCCGCGCCGATCACGGTCACGTCCCGGTCCAGCCCCGCGTACTGTCGCAGCGGCGCCGGCACGGTCACCCGACCCTGCTTGTCCGGGACCTCGTCCGACGCCCCCGAGAGGAAGACGCGGATGTAGTCACGGGCCTGGCGGGAGGACAGTGGAGCCGACCTCATCTGCTCGTGGACCCGCTCGAACTCACGAGCGCTGAACACGTAGATGCAGCGCTCCTGACCCCGGGTCAGGACCAGCCCCTCCGCCAGCTCCTCGCGGAACTTGGCGGGGAGGATCAGCCGGGACTTCTCGTCGAGCCGGGGGGTGTACGTGCCCAAGAACACGGCAGACCCCCTGGCTCGTCGAGCGGTCCCTCCCGACCAAGGTCGGGACCCATGCTCTCTCCTTCCCTCCACATTACCCCACTTCCCTCCACCATCAACCCCGGACGCGGGTCCCGGCGCCACGGGCGTGTCGAGGCCCCCCGAGTCCGGCGCGCCATCCCGCGGGTCCCGGGGCCGGCGTCGCCGTGGAGGGACGTGGAGGACCGGTGGGCCCCGGTGGAGGGCCTCGGCGATGACGGAGCCTCGGGCAGCGGAAAGGCCCCGATCCGGAGCGGATCGGGGCCTGGAGTGGAGGATAGTGGGGGCCCGGCGGGCCAGGCGCTCAGTCGCCTCCGGCGCGCCGCTCGTCCCAGCGCCGCTCGAGGCGGCCCATGAAGTCGCCGCCTCCCTGCCGTCGCGGTGCGCCCGACCGGCGGGCCTCCGGGCCCGAGGCCCCGGAGGCGACAGCGCGCGGCCGCGTGGTCAGCAGGAAGATGCCGGCCCCGATGACGACGACGCCGAGCACGCCCAGGAGGATCGCGTGGTTGGCGACCCCGAGGACCACGACGAGCAGCCCGACCACTGCGAGGACGGCCCCGGCCACGACGCGACCCACGGGCAGCCGATGCCGCCCCGTGTCCGCCATCTGGGTGGCCAGCCGGGGGTCCTCGGTGCGCAGCTGCTGCTCCAGCTGGTCCAGCATCCGCTGCTCATGCTCTGAGAGGGGCATGGCGACTCCTTCGAACGCGGCCTCCGACACCTCCGGGACCGGGAGGGGACGCCCGCGCGTCCGACTTGCCCTCCAGGATAGGACCTGCCGCCCCACCCTAGCCAGGTGGCGACGTCGCCGGCCCCGGAACCCCTCACTCCCGGTCCGGGCCTCCGGGGCCCGGCCGCGGCGCGTCCCGGCGGGCGTCGGCGCGGGCCTCGCGGCGACCCAGCAGCGACGCCGGCCGCACGGCCGCCGTCGGGAAGCGCCGGGCGACGGCGTCCAGGGCGGCCTCGGCACCGGCCCAGTCGCCCGCCTCCGACGCCTCGCCCTCCGTCCCCCAGGCGGGACCGCCGAAGAGCGCCTCCTGGGCCGGGGGCTGATCGGCCTCGCCCCCGAGGCGCTCGGCGCGCACGCCCACGAGCCGGATCGGATGCGGCCGTTCGGCGTGCAGCTCGCGGACGAGCCGCCGCGCCGGGCCGAGGAGGTCGTGGCCCGTGGCGGTCGGCCGGGCGAGGCGGGCGGTGCGGCTGCGGACCGACCCGTCCGGCGCCTTGAGGCGGACCGTGACCGCGCCGGCGGTGACCCCCTCCGCGCGCAGCCGGGCCGCGACCCGGTGACACAGGCGCAGGACCTCCCGGTCGACGCCCGCGACGTCGACGGGGTCGACGTCGAAGGTGTGGTCCGCGCCGATGCTGCGGGCCGCCGGGCGCGGGGCGACGGGGCGCGGGTCGATGCCCCGGGCGAGCGACGCCCACTCCCGGCCGGCGGCCCCGAACGACGCCTCCAGCCGCGCGGGGTCCACCCGGGCGAGGTCGCCGATGGTCGCCACCCCCCGCCGGGCGAGCCGCTCGGCCGCCTTGGGGCCCACGCCCCACAGCCGGCCCACGGGCAGCGGATGGAGGAAGTCCAGGGTGCGCTCCGGCGGCACGATCAGCAGGCCGTCTGGCTTGGCCGCGGTGGACGCCGTCTTGGCCACGAACTTCACGGCCGAGCCGCCCACGGTGCACGGCAGCCCCAGCGCGGAGCGGACGCGCTCCCGGATCAGGTGGCCGATGTGCTCGGGCGGGCCGAGCCGGCGGCGGGCGCCGGCGACGTCGAGGAACGCCTCGTCCACGCTGAGCTGCTCCATCACGGGGGTCACGTCCGCGAGCACGGCCATCACCTCGACGGAGACGGCCCGGTAGAGCTGCTGGCGCGGCGGGATGACCACGAGGGGCGGGCACAGGGCGCGGGCGTGCGCCAGGGGCATCGCCGAGCGGACCCCGTAGGCCCGCGCCGCGTACGAGGCGGAGAGCACCACGGACCGGCCGCTCGGGGCGGCGACGGCGGCGGGACGCCCCTCGAGGTCGGGCCGTTCGCGCAGCTCGACGGACAGGAAGAACGCGTCCATGTCCACGTGCAGGATCGTCGCCTCCTCGCGGGGTGCAGCGGGCGCGGTCTCGGACATGGACCGAGCCTATCCGGGACCGGCGATCCGTCGCGCGGCGCGGCTAGGGTGGGGCCATGCCCGCCGACGTCGCCGTCCCCCGCCCCCGTCCCGCCGACCAGGACCGCTTCCGCGCCGCCGTCGCCGACGCCCTCGACCGCCTGCTGGCGGAGCACCGGGACCTCGCCCGGGACGTCCACCCGCTGACGGCGCCCCTCGTGGACGCGATCGCGGACCTGACCGCGGGCGGCAAGCGCCTGCGCGCCGTCCTGGCCTGGCTCGGCTGGCGGGCGGCCGGTGGCGAGGCGGAGGACCCCCGCATCGCCGAGGCGGGCGCGGCGTTCGAGCTGTTCCAGGCCGCGGCGCTGATCCACGACGACATCCTGGACCGCTCGGACACCCGCCGCGGGATGCCCAGCGTGCACCGCCGCTTCGAGTCCCTCCACCGGGAGGCGGGCTGGCGCCACGCCGCGGAGCACTTCGGCGTCTCCGCCGCGATCCTCGCCGGCGACGTCGCCCTGGGGATGAGCGAGACGGCCTTCGCGCGTGTCCTCGCCGGCACCCCCCGGGAGGACCGGGCGCGGGCCGAGCTCGAGCGGATGCGCTTCGGGGTGATGGCGGGTCAGTACCTCGACGTGGTGGCCGAGATGGCCCCGGCGGCGCGCGGTGCCCGCGAGGCCGAGGCGGCCGCCGAGGCGGTCGTGGAGCACAAGTCGGCGCGCTATTCGGCCGTGCACCCTCTGGCCCTCGGTGGGCTGCTGGCGGGGGCGGACGACGGGCTGGTGACCGCGTTCGCCCGGGTGTCGCTGCCGTTCGGCATGGCCTTCCAGTACCGGGACGACCTGCTCGGCGTGTTCGGCGATCCGGCGACCACGGGCAAGCCCGCGGGCGACGACCTGCGGGAGGGGAAGCAGACGGTGCTCATCGCCCGCGCCGTCGAGCTGCTCGCCCCGGACGAGGCCGCTGCACTCGACGCGGACCTCGGCGACCCGGACCTCGGTGCGGACCGGGTGGCCCACTGGCAGGGCGTCCTCGAGGCGTGCGGCGCGCGCCGGGCCGTCGAGGAGCGGGTCGCGGCGCTCTCGCACGAGGCGGCCGGGGCCGTGGCGGGCCTGCTCGCGCACGGCGTCCCCGAGGACGTCAGCGCCGAGCTCACGCAGCTGATCGACGCCTACACGTCGCGCCGCCACTGAGCGGCACGGACCCCGCGGGCTAAGGCCGCCCGCGGGGCCGGCTCACCAGGCCAGGGCCTGGGCGCGACGCCGGATCTCGGTCTTCCGGCCGTCCCGGAGTGCGTCGATGGGCCGGCCGGGCAACGACTCGTCCTCGGTGAACAGCCAACGGAGGGCCTCCTCGTCGGAGAAGCCGGCGTCGGCCAGCAGCACGAGCGTGCCCTGCAGGGAGTCGAGCACGCCGGTCTCGGTGAGGAACAGGGCCGGCACGGACCGCACCGCGGGTTCGGGGCGTCGCACGGCCAGCAGGCGGCGATCATGCACGAGGTTGTGGACGCGGGTCACGCGCTGGTCGAGGTGCTCCGCCACGTCGGGCACGGAGAGCCACTCGCCCACGAGGGCGTCGAGCTCGGCGGGGATCGCGTCAGCGGGGACCGGGGTGTCGGAGGAAGTGGTGCTCACGGGCGCCAGCCTACGTGGCCGCCGACGGGCCCGGCCCACCGCGCCCCGGACGGCATGGATCTCAGTATGGTCACGAAGATCACATTCCGATAACATCGCCGAGGCTCCACGGTCGGGCGCCGACGTCGTCGGTCGACCGCGGGGGGCCACGGGTCCCACCCGTCACTTCCCCGTCGTGTTCCATCCGTCCGATCCGATGCCGAGGTCTGCCGTGTCCCACACCCCCGTCCGCTCCCGCCGACTGCGCTCCGCCCTGACCGGCGGTGCGGTGCCCCTGCTGCTGCTCACCGGTCTGCCCGCCCAGGCCCACGCCCAGGAGGCGGCGGTGCACACCGTGCGCCCGGGCGACACCCTCACCCGGATCTCGGCCGCCCGCGGCGTCTCCGTCGCCGACCTGCTGCGGTTCAACGGCCTGGGCCTGGAGACCGTGCTCTACCCGGGTGACGAGCTCCGCTTGACCGGCGCGGCGGCCCCGGCCCCGGCCGCCGGGACCTACACGGTGCAGCCGAACGACGGGTGGTGGATCATCGCCCGCCGCACCGGCGTCTCCGCCGAGCAGCTGCAGCGCTTCAACGGCATGAGCGCGTCGAGCATGCTCCACCCGGGCATGGTCCTCACCACGCAGCGCACGGGCCCCGCGCCGAAGGCCCCCACGTCGACCACCCCGGCCACGACCCCGGCCTCCGCGCCGGCGTCGACGGCCCCGGCGGCGGCCGGCGGGACGGTCCGGTACACCGTGGTCTCCGGCGACTCCCTCTGGGGGATCTCCCAGCGGTTCGAGGTCTCCATCCCCCGTCTGCGCGAGCTCAACGGCCTGACGCGGGCCTCGACGCTGCATCCCGGCGACGTGCTCGTGATCTCCGACGGCACCCTCGAGGTGGAGCCGGTCTCCGGCGTCCAGGCGGTCGGCGACACCGTCCTCGGGCGCACCTACGCGCCGCACGTGACGGCCTCGGCGAACGAGAACCTGCGCCTGCTGCGCTCCGTCCCGCAGCCCACCCCCGAACAGATGCAGCAGATCGTCCGCGAGACCGCCGAGCGGATGGGCGTGGACCCCCGCCTGGCCCTGGGCCATGCGTACACCGAGTCCCGCTTCCGCATGGCCTCGGTCTCCCCCGCCAACGCCGTGGGGACGATGCAGGTCATCCCGATCACGGGCGAGTTCGCCTCGGCGCTGGTGGGCCGCGAGCTGAACCTGTTGGACCCCTACGACAACGCGGTGGCCGGCGTCGCGTTCATCAAGTACGTGCAGGACCGCACCCCCACGCTCGATGAGGGCATCGGGGCCTACTACCAGGGCCTCGGCGGAGTGCTGGACAGCGGCCTGAACCCGGAGGCACGGGACTACGTGGCCAAGGTGCGTGCCGCGATGGCGATGTTCTGATCCGCCGGCGGCGGACCGCCCCGAGGGGGTCCGCCGCCTGTCCTACCCTGGGACGATGAGCAGCGCACGCCGGGACCCCCTCGTGGGGGACATCGTCGACGGCCGCTACCGGGTCGTCGAGCGGCTGGCCCGGGGCGGCATGTCCACCGTCTACCTGGCCGTGGACGAGCGTCTCGACCGCGAGGTGGCGCTCAAGGTCATGCACCCGCACCTGGCGGAGGACCCCGTCCTCGTCGGCCGGTTCGAGCAGGAGGCCAAGACGGCGGCGCGGCTGTCCCATCCGCACGTCGTCGCGGTCCTGGACCAGGGCCACACCGAGGCCGAGGACGGCGACGTGCTGGCCTACCTCGTGATGGAGCACGTGCCCGGCCGCACGCTGCGCACCGTCATCCGGGACCGTGCCCCGCTCTCACCCCGGGAGGCGCTGCGGTTCCTGCGTCCGCTCGTCGACGGCCTGGCCGCCGCGCACCGCGCCGGGCTGGTGCACCGGGACGTGAAGCCCGAGAACGTGCTCGTCCGCGACGACGGGCGGGTGACGGTCGCGGACTTCGGCCTGTCCCGTGCCGCCACGGCCCACACCCTGGCCGGGCAGGCCGTCGTGGGCACGCCCGCCTACCTCGCCCCCGAGCACATCGCCGGGGCGCCCGCCGACGCCCGCTCCGACGTGTACGCCGTGGGCATCATCCTGTTCGAGCTGCTCACGGGCCGCCAGCCGTACACCGCGGCGACCGCGTTGCAGGTCGCCTACCGGCATGTCCACGAGCGGGTCCCCGTGCCGTCCACGCTGCACCCCGGGCTCCCCGAGGATCTCGACGACCTCGTGCTGTGGTGCACCGAGCCGGACCCGGCCGACCGGCCCGCCGGTGCCGGCGAGCTCCTGCACCGCATCGACGCCGTGGCGGCGGGCCTGGACCCCGACGAACCGGACCGCCACCCCGCCGAGGGCCCGGATGCGGAGCCGGCGGTGGGCGCCCCCGCCGCCGATGGCCCCGAGGACGCAGCCCCGGACGGGAACCTGGAGACCCGGGCCCTCGACGCCGGCGACCACCACGCGACGCGCGTGCTCCCCGCCCTGGCCGAGTCCGACCTCGACGAGGACATGACCGACGTCATCGACACCCGTGTGGCGACGCACGGGGGCGACCCGCGGCCCGCCGCGCGCCCGGCGGAGCCGATCGGCCCGCTCGGGCTCGACCCCGCTCCGGCGGACCGGCATCCGGGGCGCGGCTCCCGGCGGCGGCTGCGTCGGGCGGCCCGCCGCCCCGCCCTCGACCTCGGCCAGGGCACCGGCCGGGCCGCGGCGATCGGCGCGGCCGTGACCCTGCTGCTCACCGGCGTCGCCCTGCTGCTGGGCTGGACGCTGGGCTCCGGCGGCCTCGGAGTCGGTGGTGTGGCGGTGGTCCCCGACCTCGACGGGCTGGCCCGGGAGGCGGCGGAGGAACGGCTGACCGCCGCGGGCTTCACCGCGGCGGTCACGGCCCGGCATGACGAACTCCGCACGGAGGGCACGGTCGTCGCCAGCTCACCCGCGGCCGGGGAGCCGGCGGGGCGCGGCGCCCCCGTCGAGCTCACCGTCTCCGCCGGCCCCGCGCCGGTGCCGGTGCCCGACCTGACCGGCGTCGTGATCCGGCAGGCCCACGGCGTGGCCCGGGACGCCCGATTCACCGTGGAGGTCGCGGAGCGCCGCACCGATCCCGCAGTGCCGGCCGGGGCCGTGATCGAGCAGCACCCGGCCCCCGGCGAGCAGGCGACGCCGGGCACCGCGGTCCGCGTGGTGCTCTCCGAGGGCCGCGCCGTGCGCCCGGTGCCGGACATGACCGGGCAGGATCCGGAGACGGCGCACACGACGCTGGCGGACGAGGGCTGGGACGCCCGCGTGCATCGCCTGCCGCTGCCGCTCTCCGCCCGGGGCGAGTCCCGGGTCCTGCACCAGTCCCCCGCCGCCGGGACCGCGCTGCCGGAGGGCACCGCGGTCCACGTCTGGGTCGGCTGAGCCGGGGCGTGCCCGGCCGCGCGGTCAGGCCCGCGGCGCGCGGCGCTCGGGGTGCGAGAGGGCCTCGGTGACCTTGAACGCCATCTCCAGGGACTGCTGGTGGTTCAGCCGCGGGTCGCACAGCGTCTCGTAGCGGGCGTCGAAGTCGGCCTCGTTGATCGGGTCGGAGCCGCCCAGGCACTCGGCGACGTCGTCGCCGGTCAGCTCGACGTGCATGCCGCCCGGGTGCGTGCCGAGCTCGCGGTGCACCTCGAAGAAGCCGCTGACCTCGTCCATCACGTCCTCGAACCGGCGGGTCTTGTAGCCGTTGGCCGCGGTCACGGTGTTGCCGTGCATGGGGTCGGTGACCCACACCGGCTCCAGCCCCGCGTCGCGGACGCCCTCGACGATGCCGGGCAGCACGTCCCGGATCCGCTCCGCACCCATGCGGGTGATGAAGGTCAGGCGGCCCGGCTCGCGCTCCGGGTCCAGCCGCTCGGCGAGCTCGAGCGCGTCCGCGACCGTGGTGGTCGGGCCGAGCTTCACGCCGATCGGGTTGCGGACCCGGGAGAGGAAGTCGACGTGGGCGCCGTCCACCTGGC
Organism: Micrococcus sp. KRD077; assembly: GCF_017168505.1. Taxonomy (NCBI): domain Bacteria; kingdom Bacillati; phylum Actinomycetota; class Actinomycetes; order Micrococcales; family Micrococcaceae; genus Micrococcus; species Micrococcus sp. KRD077. Next base: position 209,138 of record NZ_JABFAZ010000009.1, read on the forward strand.
GGGTGCGCTCGCCGATCCACAGGAAGTGGGCGCTCGTGGCGTAGGGGTCGCCGCTGCGTGAGTCCACGCGGGTCAGGGCACGTTCGTAGTCGAGCAGGAGCGCCTCGTGGGCCGAGTAGAACTCGGTGCGGCGCATGGCCTCGAAGTCCACGCCCGCGGCGTTCATGAAGCGGACCGCGCGGTCGATCTCGGCGGCCATCTCCTCGTACTGGGCGTAGGCCGGGTTGGCCATGAAGCCCTGGTTCCACTGGTGCACGCTGCGCAGATCGGCGAAGCCGCCCTGGGTGAAGGCGCGGACCAGGTTCAGGGTGGAGGCGGAGGTGTGGTACGCCTGCACCATCCGTCGGGCGTCGTGCCGGCGTGCCTGCTCGGTGAACTCGTAGCCGTTCACGATCTCGCCGCGGAAGCTGGGCAGCGTGACGCCGTCGCGGGTCTCCGTGTCCGAGGACCGCGGCTTGGCGAACTGGCCGGCGATCCGGCCCATCTTCACGACCGGCATGGAGGCGCCGTAGGTCAGCACCGCGGCCATCTGCAGGATGGTCTTCACCCGGGCGCTGATCCGGTTGGCGGTGGACCCGGCGAACGTCTCGGCGCAGTCGCCGCCCTGCAGGAGGAACGCGCGGCCCTGGGCGACGTCGGCCAGACGGGCGCGCAGCAGGTCGACCTCGCCCGCGAAGACGAGCGGGGGCAGGGCGCTCAGCTCGGCGACGGCGGCGCGGTGATCGGCCTCGTCCGCCCAGGACGGCGCCTGCGCGATCGGCAGCGAGCGCCAGTGGTCCAGGCCGGGGATGTCGGCGGCGCCCTCCGAGATGGCGGTGCCGAAGGCCAGGATCTTCTCGCGGGGGTCTTCAGTCATGTGCACCAGGCTAGGGGCCGCGTGCCGCGCCCCGGTCTGAGCGTCCCCGGATGACGACGCGCGGGCCCCGCTCAGTCGCGGGCGCGTGGCGGAGCGGCCGTACGGCCCGCCTTCACGTCCGCCGCGTAGGTGTCCACGTACTCCTGGCCCGACAGGCGCCGGATGGCCTCCATGATCTCGTCCGTCACCTCCCGCAGCACCCGGGGGTCGCCGACGGCCTCGGCACGGTCGGAGAAGTCCAGCGGCTCGCCGAAGATCATGCCCAGGCGCCGGATCCGCGGCAGCACATGGCCGATCGGCTGCACCCGGTCCGTGCCGATCATCGCGATGGGCACCACGGGCGCGCCCGAGGCCAGCGCGAGCTTGGCCACGCCGATCTTGCCGCGGTGCAGCCGCCCGTCCGGGCTGCGGGTGCCCTCCGGGTAGATCCCGAGCAGCCGGCCCTCCCGCAGCGCCTCGAGGCCCGCGTCCAGCGAGCGCAGGGACGCCTCTCCGCCGGAGCGGTCCATGGGCAGCTGGTTCGCCGCCTCGAAGAACCGGCGGGTGACCCAGCCCTTCACGCCCGGGCCGGTGAAGTACTCGTGCTTGGCCAGGAAGTGCACCTGGCGGTCGAGCATGGCCGGCATGAACACCGAGTCCGAGACGGACAGGTGGTTGCTGGCCAGGATCGCCGGGCCCTCGGCCGGCACGTTCCCGAGGCCCTTCACCCAGGGGCGGAACAGCAGGCGGGTGGCCGGAGCCACGGCGAACGTCTTGGCGGACCAGTAGAACGTGGACACGAGGGCCTTCCGGTCGGGGCGGTCGGGTGCCTGCCCATCGTATGGTCCGCCTGCCTTACCCTGGCACCATGCCCCGCCCCGTCGCCGTCGCCCCCGAAGAC
>NZ_JABFAZ010000009.1:210973-243800 GCF_017168505.1 Micrococcus sp. KRD077
GGGTGATCTGGTCGGGCATGGAAACCTCCGGGGGATGGGTCAGAGACGTTCGATCACGGTGACGTTGGCCTGGCCGCCGCCCTCGCACATGGTCTGCAGGCCGTAGCGGCCGCCCGTGCGCTCGAGCTCGTGCAGCAGGGAGGTCATCAGGCGGGCGCCGGTGGCGCCGATGGGGTGGCCCAGGGCGATCGCCCCGCCGTTGACGTTGACCTTCGCCGGGTCCGCGCCGGTCTCGGTCAGCCAGGCCAGCACGACGGCGGCGAACGCCTCGTTGATCTCCACGAGGTCCATGTCGTCGATGGTCAGGCCCATGCGGTCGAGCGCGTACGCCGTCGCCGGGATCGGGGCGGAGAGCATCATCACGGGGTCGGCGCCGCGGGCGGAGATGTGGTGGATGCGGGCTCGCGGGGTGAGACCGTGGCGGTGCACGGCCTCCTCGGAGGCGAGCAGGAGGGCGGCCGCGCCGTCGGACATCTGGGACGCGGTGGCCGCGGTGTGCAGCCCGCCGGGGACGATCGGGTCGAGCGAGGCGATCTTCGTGGCGTCCGGGGTGCGGGGGCCCTCGTCCGCGGTGAGGCCGGCGAGGGGTAGGATCTCGCGGTCGAAGCGACCGTCGGCCTGGGCGGCGAGCGCACGCTCGTGGGAGCGCACCGCGAACTCCTCCAGGGCGTCACGGTCCAGGTTCCAGTGCCGGGCCATCATCTCGGCCCCGCGGAACTGGGAGATCTCCTCGCTCCCGTAGCGGGCGGCCCAGGACTCGGAGCCGGTGAACGGGTCGGGGAAGCCGAGATCGCGGGCGGCCGTGTTGGACCGGGAGAGCGGGATCGCGCTCATGGACTGGACGCCACCGGCGACGACGAGGTCCGCCGTCCCGCTCATGACGGCCTGCGCGGCGTAGTGGACCGCCTGCTGGCCGGAGCCGCACTGGCGTTCGACCGTGGTGCCGGGGACGTCCTCGGAGAGCCCGGCCGCGAGCCAGGCGTTGCGCGCCACGTCCATGGCCTGTGGGCCGAGCTGGTCGATGCAGCCGAGGATGACCTCGTCGTATTCGGCTGAGTCGATGTCCTGGCGGCCGACGAGCTCGCGCAACGGCGCGGCCGCCAGGTCGAGGGGATGCACACCGGCGAGCCCCTTCCCTCGGCGACCCACGGGGGTGCGGACGGCGTCGATGATGTAGGCCTCGGGCATGGGGGCTCCTCCGGACGGCGGGGACGTGACGCCGATCACGCTATTGCTTGGACGTCCAACGATCAAGAGTGTGACGGGATCCGTCGCGGCGGCGTGGAGGAGCGCCGTTTCGTCAACGAAAGCGGCTCGGGGCGCGCCGTTTCGGCTACGAAAGCGCTGGGGCGGGCGTCGCCATACCCTGGTCAGGACCCCCTGCCCCGGGCCTAGCGTAAGGACCAGCGGCATGCACCCGTGCCGCCGAGACGAGAGGAACCGGCCATGGCCACCCCGCACACCCCCGACCCCCAGGACGCCCGGCGCGCACGCGAGGCGACGGACGAGACCTCCGGTGCCGCGTTCGACGGCGACACGCCCCCAGCCGAGGGCGCAGGCGTCGGCCCGAGCAACCCGGGCATGGACGTGGAGCAGACCGGCGAGCGCTCGGCGGGCAAGATCGTGCTCGGGCTGATCATCGCCCTCGTGGTCATCGGCGTCCTGCTGTTCATCCTGGGCCGCGTCGCCGGCCTCGGCTGAGCCGCGGCGCAGACCCCTCGGGCACGCCACCGGCACACCACGACCACGGGGCGGGCACCGATCCGTCGGTGCCCGCCCCGTCTCGTGTCCGCTCCGCGGTGATGCCGTTCAGCGGCGACTCCGCACCGTCGCAGCGGTCAGAAGCCGCCGCCCATGGTCCGGCGGCCACCCGCCGTGCGTCGGCCGGCGGCACCGGACCGGCCGCGGGAGGCGAGGGCCCCGCCGAGCAGCCCGCCCAGCAGGCCGGTGCCGAGGCCGCCCGTGGACCGGGCCGAGGGCCCGAAGCCGCCGCGGTACGCACCGGAACTGCGCCCGCGCGTCGTGCTTCCGGCGCCGCGGCGCGAGAGCTCACGCAGCGCCAGACCGCCGAGCGTGCCCAGGAGGGCACCGCCCAGGCCGCTGGACCGGCGTCCCTGAGAGCGGGCCTGCCGGCCGAAGCCGGGGGACCGGCCGATGTGCGCACCGATGGTGGGTCGGCTGGAGCGGCGGCCACCGCCGCCGAGAGTGCGGGTGAGGCTGGAGAGGATGCCCATGGTGTCCTCCTCGGACGTCGTGCCGGCCACTCGTGCGTGGCCGGTCGGGTGCGCCTCAACCTAGGCGCCGACCCCCGCACGGTGTCCAGACCGGGCCTCCTCATGCATCGAGGCGGGATATCCACCCCACGGCCGCCCGCGGCAGCCGGATGGGGTCGATATCCCGCCTCGAAACGCGCGGGCGGGGGCGTCAGTCCTGGAGCGGGGAGGTCTTCGGCTCGTCCCTCCAGAGGGCCACGTTCCGCGCCTCGGGCAGGTCGGAGATGTGGAAGCCCGGATTCATGCCCGCCTTGAGCTTGCGCTCGTAGTCCCGGAGCAGCTTCACGGCCAGCCCGCCCAGCGGGATGATCGCCACGAGGTTGATGGTCGCCATGAGGGCCGCGAACGTGTCCGCGAGGTTCCACACCAGCGCCACGGAGCCGAGCGCGCCGCCGACCACGCACACCAGCACGAGCACGCGGAACACGGTGATGGCCGGGCCCGCGTGGCGGCCGGCCAGGTACCGGATGTTGGCCTCGCCGTAGTAGGTGTTGCCCAGCACGGAGGACCAGGCCAGGAAGAAGATGATGACGGTCAGCGCCGGGCCGGCCCACGCGCCCACGGCCTGCTGGAGCGCACCCTGGGTCACCTGCATGCCGATCGCCTCCCCGCGTCCGTAGGCCGGGTTGGAGAGCAGGATGACGAACGCGGTGGCCGAGCACACGATCAGGGTGTCGAAGTAGACGCCCAGGGACTGCACGAAGCCCTGCTTGGCCGGGTGGGAGACGGCCGCGGTGGCGGCGGCGTTCGGGGCGGAGCCCATGCCGGCCTCGTTGGAGAACATGCCGCGGCGCACGCCCTGCATCACCATCGTCATGCCGACGGCGGCGCCCGCGACCTCGCGCAGGCCGAACGCGTGGCCCACGATCAGCGCGATCATGCCCGGGACCTCGGTGATGTTGACGACCATCACGATCAGGGCCAGGAAGATGTAGAACGTGGCCATCACGGGGACCAGCACGTTGGTCACGGCCGAGAGCCGGCGCACGCCGCCGAAGATCACGAGGCCGGTGAGGGCGGCCAGGCCCAGGCCCACGATCCACGCGGTGGTGGAGGACGCGCCCCAGTTGGCCTGCACGGACTCGGAGATCGAGTTGGACTGCACGGCGTTGAACACGAAGCCGTAGGTCACGGTGATGGCGACGGCGAACACGGCCGCCAGCCACTTCGCGCCCAGGCCGTCGCGGATGTAGTACGCGGGGCCGCCGAAGTAGCCGTCCGAGCCCTTCTGCTTGTACAGCTGGGCCAGCGTGGACTCGACGAACGCGGTGGCGCCGCCGATGATCGCCAGCAGCCACATCCAGAACACGGCGCCCGGGCCGCCGATCACGATCGCGATCGCCACGCCGGCCACGTTGCCGGTGCCCACGCGCGAGGCCGCCGAGATGGTGAAGGCGCGGAACGGGCTCACGCCGTCGTTCTCGAACCCGGTCTGGGACTTGGCCGTCACCGACCGCAGCATCTCCGGGAGCATGCGCACCTGCACGCCCACGGTCCGGATGGTGAACCACACCCCGGCCACGAAGAGCAGCGCCATCACGACGTACCAGTACTTGTCGTTGAGGGCCGTGATGGCCGCTGTGATCTGTTCCACTGTCGCTTCCACAGCCCCACCCTAGAGGCTGGGGCGGAGGACGGGGAATCGGGGGCCGGGGTCAGCCGGCGGCGTCGTCCTCGACGCGGAGCTGGATCAGCTGCCCCATCCGCTCGGGCAGGTCCCCCTCGGGGGTGCCGACGCTGGCGTGGCGGGCGGCGGCCCGGGCGAGGTCGTCGGCCAGTTCGTTGCCGTGCACGCCCACGTGGCCCTTGACCCACGTGGTGTCCACCTGGACGTCCGCGGCCTGCGCCAGGTCGACGGCGGCCAGCAGGCGCCGCAGGGTGCGGCGGATGCGCTCGCCCCGGGCGCCGCCGAGGGTGAGCCGCTCGCGGCGGGCGGCGTTGAGCAGGGCCAGCGCGGCGCGCGAGTCCGAGTGGATGGTGACCCGGCCGCCGGGGGTGCCCGCCCACGCGCAGATCACGTGCCCCAGCACGAGCGCCTCGAGTTCCACCTCGAGCGGCATCGTGGCCCCGGCCACGGCCTGCACGGCCCACATGCTCGGCCCGGCGACGGCGGCCGCCCCGCCGATGCGGGAGCCGCGCAGCACGGAGCCGTCCACGTACACGTCCGTCACGTCCGCCTCGTCCGCGAACGTGAGGCTGTGGGTCACCCCGGGCAGGTTGCGGCGCAGGAAGCGGTCCGTGCGGCGGCGGGAGAGGAAGACGCCGGAGGAGCGGCGCAGCGCGTCCTCCTCCTCCTGGGCGGCCTCGATGGCCTCGAGCGGGATCCGGGCCGCGCCCGTCTGGGCGACCGTCTCCGGGTCCACGTCCGGCAGCAGGTAGCTGGAGCGCTGCGTGCCCACGGGGGACTCGTCGAGCCGGTAGGAGACCACGCGCGTGTCCACGGGGGCGAGGACCTCGAGCAGGGAGAGCAGCTCGGCGTCCCGGTCCGAGCGCAGCCGCACGATCACCGGGCGCTCCGGTGGCAGGTCGACGGTGACGGTGGACCAGAAGACGCTCAGATGCGCCGTGCCGACCATCCCGGTGTAGACGTGGCCGCGGACGTCGTCGCCGAGCTCGCGCAGCTCGAGCTCGCGGGCCACGTAGACGATGCCCCCCGTCGTCGGATGCAGGTCCAGGCGGAGGGCGGGGCCGTGGTCCACGCCGGGCAGCATGGCCAGCGGGCTGGCCACCACGCGGACGCCGTCCCGGCGGATCCGGGTGCGCGGCGGGGAGGGGGGCATCCTTCATTCAGGGCCTCTTCCTCGCTGGATTCGATTCGACACCGATATCCAACCCGGGGAGGAGGCCCCCGCCGGCTCACGACGCGGCGGGCAACGAGCAACGCGGGCAAACCAGATGGCCAGCACCGGGCAGTTCCCGTGGCCATCACTGGGCAGTCCTCATGGCCGTCAGCGGGTCATTCCCTGGCCACCTATGGGCAGCTTTTCATGGCCGCTTACACACAGCGACGCGGGGTCTCAATTCACCTCCATTCGCTACGGCGAACGCCTCGCCGAGATCGGAGCGACACCGTCGATCGGGACCGTCGGGGACAGCTATGACAACGCCCTGGCCGAGACCGTGAACGGCTATTACAAGGCCGAGCACGTCCGCGGACCCGCACGGCCAGGTCCCTGGCGGACGGTCGAGGACCTCGAGCTCGCGACCCTCGGGTGGGTGTCCTGGCACAACACGCAACGCCTCCACGGCTACCTCGGCGACGTCCCACCCGCCGAGTTCGAGGACACGTTCTATGCTGTCGAGGCCGGCCGCGAACAGTTGTCGGAATCAAATAGCGCGAGTCTCCATCAGACCCAGGGCGCTTCAGGGCCTACGCTCTGGTCACCGACGAGATCGATTTTGGATCGAGCCGCTCGGCCACTGAGGAAGTTCTGAATTCCCGGGGATATAAGTCGAGCCGAACGCCGAACCGTAGGGTCTGTCTCGATCAGTTTGTGCTAAGGAATATGTCAGGCACGGAAAGAGGCCCAGGCGCTCCCCTCGAGGGAGTACCTGGGCCTCATTCCATTTTCCCTCGTCAGATGCGGACTCTGACCCGTGGGAACGTGGTCGGGCTAGCGGGATTTGAACCCACGACCTCTTGACCCCCAGTCAAGCGCGCTACCAAGCTGCGCCATAGCCCGTGACGAATCGCGGTCATCCGCGCTTCGGCACCCGACGAGCATACCCCACCCGCGCCGCCGGACGCGAATCCGGAGCGGGCCGGCCGGGCCGTCGTCGTCAGGGGCGAACGCTGCGACACCCCGGAACGTGAACAAGGGGCCCACGTCCTCTTCACAGACGTGAACCCCTCATCCCTTGACCGAGGGCCACCCGACCGAGAGTCCCCCAGCGACCGCGGCCCCGGCGTACCGGTGGGCCTGGCGGTCTGCACGAACCCTCTCATGACTGAGGGTGCAGTCGTGCACGTGAGAAGCCTAACACGCCGAGCGTCTCCGATCCGCCGTTCCGGGCGGGTCGAAGAGGCGTGTCGGGGGGCTCACGGAGCCCCGCCGCAGGATCAGTACGTGAAGGTCCGGTCCCCCACGCGGAATTCGACGTCCTTGAGGTCCGGGATGGCGTCACGTGCCTGCTCCGCCGCCTCCCGCATCGTCTCCTCGAGGACCTGGGGATCGGCATCGAGCAAAGACTGGCCGTACTCGATGACCACCTTTCCGTCCTCCCGGAGCGCCTCGACGTCGACGATGTCCGAACCGGAGGGCAGGGATCGCGTCAGGTCCTCGACGACCTCGGCGGCGCGCTGGTCCGCCTCTGCGAGGGCGCCCTCGGCCTCCTGGCGCAGCTGCCCCAGGTCCACGCGGTCCGAGGCGTCCGCCTCCAGCTCGCTGATCCGGTCCTCGGCCTGGGCGAGCCGGTCCTCCGCGCTCTGCAGCGCGGCCCGGGTCTCGCCGTCGTCGACCGCACAGCCGGATGCGGCCAGCGCGAGCGCGGCCAGGGTGGCCAGGGACAGGGCGGCGGGGCGACGTCGGATGAGGCTCATGCCCTCAGGCTACGAGGCGAAGGTGGACGAACGGTGGGAGCTTGCCGGGACGACGACGTCCCCCGGCGCGGGTGGCCGAGGGACGTCGTCGGGGCGGGGCCGGATCAGCGGCGGCGACCGCGCTTCTCGCGCACGCGCATCCCGATCTCGAGGGGCGTGCCCTCGAACCCGAAGGTCTCGCGCAGGCGGCGCACGATGAACCGGCGGTACCCGGGGTCCAGGAACCCGGTGGTGAACAGCACGAACTTGGGCGGCCGGCTCGAGACCTGGGTCGCGAACAGGATGCGGGGCTGCTTGCCGCCGCGCAGCGGGTGCGGGTGGGCCGCCACGAGCTCGCCGAGGAACGCGTTGAGCTTGCCCGTGGGGATGCGGGTGTCCCATGAGTCCAGGGCGAGGTCCAGCGCGGGGACGAGACGGTCCTTGTGCCAGCCGGTCTTCGCGGAGATGTTCACGCGCGGCGCCCACGCGACGTGCGCCAGGTCCCGCTCGATCTCCTTGGCCAGCTGGAGCCGCCGATCCTCATCCACCTGGTCCCACTTGTTGAACGCGATCACGAGGGCGCGACCGGAGTCCAGCACCATCTGGAGGATGCGCACGTCCTGCTCCGAGATCACCTGCGGCGCCTCGAGCAGCACCACGGCCACCTCCGCGCGGTCCAGGGCGGAGGCCGTACGCAGCGACGCGTAGTAGTCGGCGCCGTGGGCCATGTGCTGCCGTCGACGGATGCCGGCGGTGTCCACGAAGCGCCACAGCCGTCCGCCGAGCTCCACGAGCTCGTCCACGGGGTCGCGCGTGGTGCCGGCCAGGTCGTCCACCACCACGCGGTCCGAGCCGGCCAGCTTGTTCAGCAGCGAGGACTTGCCCACGTTCGGCCGGCCCACGAGGGCGATCCGGCGCGGGCCGCCGCGCGGCACGAGACCGCCGTGGGCGGACTCCTCCGGCAGTGCCTCGAGCGCGGCGTCCAACAGGTCCGCGACGCCGCGGCCGTGCACCGCGGACACCGGGTACGGGTAGCCGAAGCCGAGCGACCACAGGGTGGCGGCGTCGGCCTCCTGGACCATGTCGTCCACCTTGTTGGCGGCCACGATCACCGGGCGGTCCTTGCGACGCAGCATCGAGACCACGGCCTCGTCCGTGGCCGTCATGCCGACGGTGGCGTCCACCACGAACACGACGGCGTCCGCCACGTCCACGGCCAGCTCGGCCTGCTCGGCCACGCGACGGTGGATGCCCTTGGCGTCGTGCTCCCAGCCGCCGGTGTCCACCACGGTGAACTCGCGGCCGTTCCACTCGGCGTCGTAGGAGACGCGGTCGCGCGTCACGCCGGGCACGTCCTCCACCACGGCCTCACGGCGGCCGATGATGCGGTTGACGAGCGTGGACTTGCCGACGTTCGGCCGGCCCACGATGGCCAGCACGGGCGGCACGGGCGCGTCGACGTCCTCGTCGGGCCCGAGCTGCCACGCGTCGAGGAGGGCGGCGTCGTCCTCCTCGAGCTCGTAGTCCTCGAGGCCGGCGCGCAGCGACGCGGCGCGCGCCTCGGCCTCCTCCTCGGTCATGGCGGCGAGCCGCTCGGCCACCTGATCGTCGCCGGCGGGGACGAACTCGTCCTCACCGGAGCGGTGCTGGGGGTTCTCGGTCATCGTCGGCCTCCCTTCACGGCCGGAATGCCGGCCTGGTCCTCGACGGCGGCCAGGACGGCCGCCACGGTCTGCTCGAAGTCGAGCTCGGTGGAGTCCACGAGCGCCACCCCGTCGGCGGGGCGGTCGAACGTGGACACGGTGGCGTCGCGGGCGTCGCGCCCGGCCACCTGACGGTGCAGCGTGCCGGCATCGACGCCGGTCTCCCCCGCCGCGGCCAGCTGGCCCGAGCGGCGGGCGGTGCGCACGGCCTCGGAGGCCGTGAGCAGCACGCGCGCGTGGGCGTCCGGGGCCACCACCGTGGTGATGTCACGGCCCTCGGCGACCATCCGGCCCGCGGCGGCGATCGCCGCCCGCTGGCGACGATGCAGCTCCTCGCGCACCGGGATGACCACGGCGACGGTGGAGACCGTGTCCGTGACCTCGGGGCCGCGGATCGCCTCGGTGACGTCCGTGCCGCCGACCCGCACGGCCTCGACGTCCGGGTCGGTGGACTGGTCCAGGTCCATGGCGACGGCGGCCGCCGCCACGGCCTCCGCATCGGCCAGGTCGACGCCCTCGTGCAGGCAGTGCCACGCCACGGCGCGGTACATGGCGCCGGTGTCCAGGTACGCGGCGCCGAGACGCCGCGCCACGGCCTTGGACACGGACGACTTGCCCGAGCCCGAGGGGCCGTCCACCGCCACCACGAGCGGCGCGGGTGCGACGTCGTCGCGGGTGTGCTCGGTCATCTCAGACCACCTTCCATCCGGCGGCGGTCAGCGCCGCCACGAGTTCGTCCCTGCGGCCGGGCAGCACGGAGATCTCCACCATGCCGACCCGGTGGCCCGAGGCGTGCTCGAGCCGCAGGTCCTCCACGTTCACGTCCGTGCGGCCGACCTCGTCGAGGAGGGCCGCGATCTGCCCGGGGGCGTCGTCCACAATCACCGTGACCACCGCGAACGCCTGCGGCGGCGCCCCGTGCTTGCCGGGCACCCGTGCCCGACCGGCGTTGCCCTCGGCGATCAGCTGCGCCATGTCCAGCCGCGCCCCGGGGGCGGAGGGGTCCTCCAGGGTGCGGATCAGCCGGTCCAGGTCCGCCCGCAGCCCGTGCAGCGCCGGCACGATCCGCCCGGCGTTGCCGGAGAGGATCTGCACCCACAGCTGCGGGTCCGACGCTGCGATCCGGGTGGTGTCCCGCAGCCCGTTGCCGGCCAGGGCGAGCGCCTGGTCCGGGGTGTCCTGCAGGCGGGAGGCCACGAGCGAGGCGGCGATCTGCGGCAGGTGCGAGATCAGCGCGACCGATTCGTCGTGGGCGCGGGCCGCCATCCGGTACGGGGTGGCCTGCAGCGTCAGCGCGAGCGCCCGACCGGCCGCGAGGGCGCCCGGGTGCGTCGTGTCCGTCGGGCACAGCACCCACGGCGCCTGCGTGAACAGGGTGCCGCGGGCCGCCACGGGACCGGACCGCTCGGAGCCGGCCATCGGGTGCGTCCCGAGGTACCGGTCGGCGTCCTGCGGGGCCAGGCGGCCGTCGTCGACGGCGGCGCGCACGCCCGCGGCGACCGCCTCCTTCACCGAGGCGATGTCCACCACCACGGCCGCGGGCCAGCGGCGCAGCGAGTCCACCACGACGTCGGCGGTCACGTCCGGCGGCGCGGCCACGACGACGAGGCCCGGGGCGGCGTCGAGGTCGTCGCCCTCGGCGTCCAGGCGGGCGGGGCGTCCGGCGCGGATGTCCGCGGCCACGGCCAGGGCGGCGGGCGAGGGGTCGTGCAGGCGCACGTCCACACCGGCCGCGCTCAGCCCGATGCCAATCGAGGTGCCCAGCAGACCGGTCCCCCGGACGAGGACGGGCTGCGGGATCCCGGCCGGGCCGTCACCGAGCGCGGCGGCGGACTCGGCGGGCGCGCTCACAGGCCGACCAGGGCCTTGAGGTGGCCCAGCTCCTGCGCGTTGAGCGCGCGGACGGTGCCCTGCTTCTGGTCGCCCAGCAGGATGGGGCCCACCTTGACGCGGACGAGCCGCTCGACCGGGTGGCCGATCTCCTGGAACATGCGGCGCACGATGCGGTTCTTGCCCGAGTGCAGCACGACCTCGACGAGCACGTGGCCCGGAGTCGAGTCGACGAGCTTGAACGAGTCCACCTGCGCCACGCCGTCCTCCAGCTCCACGCCCTCGCGCAGCCGGTTCGAGACGCCCTTGGCCAGCGGGCCGCGGGTCTGCACCACGTAGGTCTTGGGGACCTCGTAGCTGGGGTGGGTGAGGCGGTTGGCCAGCTCGCCGTCGTTGGTGAGGATGAGCAGGCCCTCGGTCTCGTTGTCCAGACGGCCCACGTGGAACAGGTGCTCCTGCCCGGGCTTGAGGTAGGTGGCGATCGAGGGCCGGCCCTCCGGGTCCACCATCGTGGAGATCACGCCGCGGGGCTTGTTGAAGACGAAGTACTGCTTGGTCACGTCCGTCTGCACGGAGATGCCGTCCACCCGGATCACGGCCGTGGCCGGGTCCACGCGCACGCCGGGCTCGGTGACGACGACGCCGTCCACCTCCACGCGGCCCTCGGCGATGAGGTCCTCGCTCACGCGCCGGGACGCCACACCCGCCGCGGCCAGCACCTTCTGCAGGCGCTGGCCCGACTCGTCGTGGATGCGGTCGAGGTGGGCGGCCTTGGCCCGGGCGGCGCCGGCGCCGCGGCCGCGGCGACCGCGGGTGCGCGGCACGGCGTCCTCGTCGAAGGGGGCCTCCTCGCGGGGGCCGGCGGCGCCGCGGCGGGCACCGATCTGTCGCTGGTAGTCGCGCTCCTGGAACGGGCCGCCCCGTCGACCGACGGCGGGGGTGCGTCCGGAGCCTCGCGGCTTGCGGGAGTTCATGGGGAGGGCGTCCTTTCGGGTGCGCGTCAACGGCGCCGGTCGGGCCGGCGGCGGACGGGTCAGGGGGTGAGGGACGGCCCGGAGACGGACACGCCCGGCTCCATTCTCGCAGATCGGCGGCGTCGCGTCTCCCGGCCACCGCTCCCCCGGCCGCGAGCGCGCAGAGAACCGGCCCGGTCCCGCGACGGGACCGGGCCGGCGTCGTCGGCGCTCAGCGGGCGGTCACGGCGCGCCGCCGCGGCTGATCAGCTCGCGGGCGAGCTGTCGGTAGGCCTTGGCGCCGTCGTGGTTCTCGGCGAACAGGGTGATGGGCGTGGCCGCCACCGTGGCGTCGGCGAACTTGATGGACCGCTTGATGACGGTCTCGAACACGCGGTCCCCGAAGCCGGCCACCAGCGAGCCCACGACCTCCTTGGAGTGCAGGGTTCGCTGGTCGAACATCGTGGCCAGCACGCCGTCGATCTCCAGGTCCGGGTTGAGCCGGTCCTGCACCTTCTCGATCGTCTCGACGAGCAGGGCGACCGCGCGCAGCGCGAAGAACTCGGCGGTCAGCGGGATGATCACGCCGTGCGAGGCGGTCAGCGCGTTGACGGTCAGCAGGCCCAGCGAGGGCTGGCAGTCGATGAGGACCACGTCGTAGTCGTCGCGGACCTGGCGCAGCGCGCGCTCGAGGACCTGCTCGCGGGCCACCTCGTTGACGAGCTGCACCTCGGCCGCGGACAGGTCGATGTTGGCCGGCAGCAGGTCCATGTTCGCGAAGTCCGTGGACAGGATCGCGTCCTTCGCGGTCACCGACCGTTCCATGAGCACGTTGTACACCGTGGTGTCGAGCTCGTGCGGGTTCGCGCCCAGGCCGGCCGAGAGGGCGCCCTGCGGGTCGAAGTCCACCATGAGCACCCTGCGGCCGTAGCCCGCGAGCGCGGCGCCCAGGTTGATGGTGGAGGTCGTCTTCCCGACGCCGCCCTTCTGGTTCACCATCGAGATGATCCGCGCCGGGCCGTGCGAGGTCAGGGGCGCGGGCTCGGGGAAGTCGTGCTTGGGCCGGCCGGTGGGCCCGAGCACGGGCTCGCCGTGGATGGTCATCACGGGGATCGGTTCTCTCGAGGTCACGGCGGCGCCGGCTCCTTCCACGGTGGTCTGCACGCCCGGCCGCGGGCCGCGGCGCGCCGCGGCCGCCGTCGTCGGCGTGTCCGGATCTTCCCCCACCCTAGTGCCTGGCGTTCCCGGGACGACGGCGGCGCCGGGGACGGGCCGGTGTCCAGGCTCGTCCCCGGCGTCGCCGGTGGTCGACGGTGCGGCGTGCCGCGCGGGCCCGCCGCCTCCGTCAGCGGGCGGGGTTCCGGTCGCCGTCGGCGGCCATGGCGAAGTTCAGGCTGGAGTCGGGGTGACCCTCGTAGGCCTGCTCGGCGATCGTCGGGGACTGCTGCGGGTCGTGCGCGGCGCCGTCGTGGCCGGCCACGGTCGCCTCGTCGAACTGCAGCTCGCCGCTGAGGACGCGCCGGGCACGCTCGCCGTCGAGCTCGCCCACCCAGCGGCCGACGAGGAGCGTGGCCACGGCGTTGCCGGTGAAGTTGGTCAGGGCGCGGGCCTCGGACATGAACTTGTCGATGCCCACGATCACGCCCATGCCGCCGAGCAGCTCGGGTCGGTGCGCCTGCAGGCCGGCGGCGAGCGTGGCCATGCCCGCGCCGGTGACGCCGGCCGCGCCCTTCGAGGCGATGATCATGAAGACCAGCAGGCCGATCTGCTCGCCGAGGTTCATCTCCGCGCCCATCGCGTTGGAGACGAAGAGCGCGGCCATGGTCAGGTAGATGGCGGTGCCGTCCAGGTTGAAGGAGTAGCCGGTGGGCACGGTCACGCCCACGACGGACTTGTCCACGCCGGCGTGCTCCATCTTGGCGATCAGGCGGGGCAGGGCGGTCTCGGAGGAGCTGGTGGCGAAGATGAGCAGGTACTCCCGGCCCAGGTACTTCATGAGGGACAGGATGCTCAGGCCGGTCACGACCTTCAGGACGGTGCCGAGCACCACCACGATGAAGGCGATGCAGGTCAGGTAGAAGGCGCCCATGAGCAGCGCCATGGCGCCGATCGCGGACCAGCCCGTGGAGCCGACGACGGCGGCGATCGCACCGAAGGCGCCGATCGGGGCGACCCACATCACCATCATGAGGATGCGGAACACGACGCCCTGGATCAGCGTGAGACCACGCAGCAGCGGGGCGTCGGCCGGGCCCATCTGCTGCAGGGCGAAGCCCACGAGCAGGGCGATGAACAGGGTGGGCAGCATCGGCAGGGAGCCGGGGATGATGTCCAGCAGGAACTGGACGGTGCCGTCCACCGCGGCCGTGGGCTTGTTCGGGTCGTAGGGCGTCAGCTTGAGGCCCTCGCCGGGGTGGATGAGGTTGCCGACGACGAGGCCGACGGCCAGCGCGAACGTGGACATCGCCATGAAGTAGACCAGGGCGATGCCGCCCACGCGGCCGACGGTCGCGGCCTTGGCGATCGAGCCGACGCCGAGGACGATCGTGCAGAAGATGACCGGGCCGATCATCATCTTGATGAGGGAGACGAAGCCGTCGCCCAGCGGCTTGAGGGACTTGCCGAACTCGGGGAAGAGCAGGCCGACGGCGGCGCCCAGCACCACCGAGGCGATCACGGCGATGTACAGCCAGTGGGTGCGGTCCTTCTTCGTCGCCGGGGCCGGCGGGGCCGAGGTCTCGGCCGGTGGGGTGTGCGCCATCGGGCGTTCCGTTCTGTGCGGTGGTGGGGCGCCGCCGAGCGGTCCGCAACGGCGCGGGAGGGATGTGACCACTCTCGCGGCCCCGGGTGGTGTCGGTCACGATTGCGGTCATAGTGGTCACGGCGGCCGACGGACTGCAGGATCGTGGGGGTGGACCGGCGCGTCGCCGGCCCGAGGGAGGAGAGGCATGCGCCACCCGTGGTCGATCGCCCGGCGGATCGCCGTGGTCCACGTGGCGCTCGTGGCGGCCATCGCCCTGTTCAGCGTGTGGAGCGCCTACCTCCAGGCCCGCGAGGTGGCCCAGCGCGTCGAGGAGCGCCACGTCCAGGGCGTCACCACCCTCGTGGCGCGCGACCCCGCGCTCGTCTCGGCCCTGCGGGCCGGCGACGCCCCCGCCTTGCAGGCCGGGATCGACGGCTGGATCGCCGAGGCACAGGTCTCGTGGCTGACCGTGATGGACCCGGACGGGATGCGGTTGGCGAGCTGGCGCCCCGAGCAGGTCGGTGTCCGCTACCCGAGGCCGGTGGACGCCGTCGTGGCCGGGGACACCGTCGTGGAGCTCTCGAGCACCGGTGCCGCGGGCCGGTCGGTGCGTGCGCTCGCGCCGGTCGTGGACCCGGAGGACGGCACCGTCCTGGGCGTGGTCACGATGGGCGTGCAGATCTCCGACGTCACCATCATGGCCCAGGCCCAGATCCCCGGCATCCTGCTGGGCTCGGCCGCCGTGGCCGCCGTCGGCCTGCTCGTCGCCTGGCTCGTGGGCCGGTATCTGAACCGGGTGACGCTCGGACGCGGCCCCGAGCAGATCGCCGAGCAGTTCCTGCTGGCGGAGACGGCCATGGACTCGCTCGAGGCCGGCGTCGTGGTCCTCGCCCCGGACGGGCGGGTCCGCCTGCACAACGACGCCGCCGCGCGCCTGCTCGGCTGGGAGGGCGCGGGCGAGCCTCGCCGTCGGCGGGCGGGTCCTCGTGGTGCAGCAGCGTGTCGTGCGGGCGCCCGGCCGTTCCGACCCCGGCGGGTCGGTCCCGCCGACGGCCCTCGCCGCGGCCGCCCGCGAGGGCGTGACCACCGCCCCGGCGGGATCGCGCGTGCTCGTCCTGCACGACCGCACCGACCTGCAGCGGCTCGGCGACGAGCTCACCGTGGCGCATACCCTGACCACGGCGCTGCGCGCGCAGACGCACGAGCACGCCAACCAGCTGCACACCGCCCTCGCCCTCGTGGAGTCGGGCCGGCTGGAGGCGGCCCGGGCCGTGCTGTCCCGCCGCGCCGCGGACGAGGAGGCCTCCGACGACGTCCTCGCCGCCCTGCTCGACGCGAAGGCCGCCCAGGCGCGTGAGCGGGGGGTGGCGCTGACCTGGTCCGCCGAGCTGACCGCGCCCGCCCCGCTGCGCCCGCTCGACCTGCTGACCGTGCTGGGCAACCTGGTGGACAACGACCTCGACGCGGCCGCCGCACCGGACCTGTCCGCGGTAGACCGGTGGGTCGACGTCGAGGTGGTCTCGGACGCCACGGGCCTGGTGGTGCAGGTGGCCGACGGCGGCCCCGGACCCTCCGACGCGGACCGCCGCCGGCTCTTCGACCGGGGCTGGTCGACGAAGCCCGTCGGCGCCGCCGGACGCGGCATGGGGCTGTGGCTGACGCGGCGGATCGCGGAGGAGGCCGGCGGGGTCGTGGACGTCGCGACCGACTCCGGCACCGTGTTCACCGTCGAGGTGCCCCGCGAGCCCACACCCCAGGAGGAGACATGACCGCCCGCCCGTACCGGGTGCTCGTCGTCGAGGACGAGCAGCTGACGGCCGAGACCTACGTGGCGCACCTGGACCGGCTGCCGGGCTTCGAGGTGGCCGCGGTGGCCGGTTCCCTGCTGGCCGCGCGGCAGGTCGCCGCGGCGGGCCTGCACGCCAACGGGCGCTTCCCGTTCGACGTCGTCCTGCTGGACATGAACCTGCCCGACGGGCACGGCCTGGACTTCCTGCGCCAACTGCGCGCGGCCGGCTTCCACGGCGGGGTGCTGGCGCTCACCGCGGCCACCGACCTGCCGGTGGTGCGCCGCGCCGTCGCGTACGGGGTGACGCAGTACCTCGTGAAGCCGTTCGGCTTCGACGAGTTCGCGGATCGGCTGGGCGGGTTCCGCGCCGCCTCGGCGATGCTGGCCGGCGACGGCGCCCTCGACGGCCAGGAGCAGGTGGACGCCGTCTTCCGCGTCTCCCGCGAGCGGCGCGCCGAGGCCCTGCCCAAGGGGCTGACCGAGAGCACCCTGCGCGAGGTGGTGGAGCTGCTGGGGGCGGACCCGGAGACCGCCCTGAGCGCGGCCGAGGTGGGCGAGCGCCTGGGCATCTCCCGCGTGACGGCCCGGCGCTACCTCGAGCACCTCGAGCGGATCCGCCGGGTGCGGCGCTCGGCCCGGCACGGCGGCCGTGGCCGGCCCGAGCAGGAGTACCGCTGGGCCGGCCGCACGTGAGCGGCGCTCAGCGGGCCGGGCGCAGCACCCCGGCCAGGGCCTCCAGCACGGCGGGGTCCTCGATGGTCGAGGGCACCGCGTACTCCTCGCCGTCGGCCATCTGCCGCATGGTCTTGCGCAGGATCTTGCCCGAGCGGGTCTTGGGCAGCGCGTCCACCACGACGACGTCGCGGAAGTCCGCCACCGGGCCCACCTCGCGGCGCACCGCCTGACGCAGCTCGTCCAGGAGCGCGGCCTCGGCCTCGGAGCCGGGCTCGGGCGTCTCGACGCCGGACTTGAGGACCACGTAGCCCGAGGGCCGCTGGCCCTTGAGCGGGTCCGCGACGCCGATCACGGCGCATTCGGCCACCGCCGGGTGGGAGCCCAGGGCGGCCTCGAGGACGCCCGTGGACAGCCGGTGCCCGGAGACGTTGATGACGTCATCGGTGCGGCCGAGCACGAACACGTAGCCGTCCTCGTCCACGACGCCGGAGTCACCGGTCGCGTAATGGCCGGGGAACGCGCTGAGGTAGGAGTCGATGTAGCGCTGGTCGTCGCGCCACAGGGTGGGCAGGCTGCCCGGGGGCAGCGGCAGCCGCAGGGCGATGTTGCCCTCGGTCCCGGCGGGCACGGGCTCCCCCAGGCCGTCCAGGACCACGAGATCGACGCCCGGCGAGGGCACCGAGGACGAGCCGATCTTCACCGGCAGCTGCTCCAGGCCCACCGGATTCGCCGCGATGGCCCAGCCGGTCTCGGTCTGCCACCAGTGGTCGATCACCGGCATGCCCAGCAGGCCCTCGATCCACCGCTGCGTCTCCGGGTCCAGGCGCTCGCCCGCGGCGAAGAAGTGCCGCAGGGAGGACAGGTCGTGGGCCTTGAGCAGCTCGCCCTCGGGGTCGGCGCGGCGGATCGCGCGCAGCGCCGTGGGGGCCGTGAAGAAGGAGCGCACACCGTGGTCCTCGATGAGCCGCCAGAACGCGCCGGCGTCGGGCGTGCCCACGGGCTTGCCCTCGTACATCACCGTGGTGGCCCCGGCCAGCAGCGGGCCGTAGACGATGTAGGAGTGCCCCACGACCCAGCCCACGTCCGAGGCCGTGCACATCGCCTGTCCCGGGCCGACGTCGTAAATGTGCTCCATGGTCCAGCGCAGGGCGACGGCGTGGCCCCCGTTGTCCCGGACGACGCCCTTCGGCTTGCCAGTGGTGCCCGAGGTGTAGAGCACGTACAGCGGGTCGGTGGCCCGCACCGGGACGCAGTCGGCCGGCTCGGCGGCCGCCACGGCCTCGCCCCAGTCCTCCCAGCTCGCGCCCCCGCGTCCGTCGGCGTCCGCGAGCGCGGTCTCGAAGCCCTCGCGGTGGTGGACCAGCACCGTGCGCACGGGGTGCGCGGCGGTCTCGAGCGCCTCGGCCACGGCGGGCAGGTATTCGACCCGGCGCTTGGGCTCGATGCCGCCGGAGCAGGTGAGCACGAC
Organism: Micrococcus sp. KRD077; assembly: GCF_017168505.1. NCBI lineage: Bacteria > Bacillati > Actinomycetota > Actinomycetes > Micrococcales > Micrococcaceae > Micrococcus > Micrococcus sp. KRD077. Next base: position 228,927 of record NZ_JABFAZ010000009.1, read on the forward strand.
GTCGGGGGCGGCGTCGTCGATGCGGGAGGCGAGCTCGCGCGGGGCGAAGCCGCCGAAGACCACGGAGTGCACCGCGCCGAGCCGCGCGCACGCCAGCATCGCGATGGGGGCCTGCGGGATCATCGGCAGGTACACGAGGACGCGGTCGCCCTTGCCGACGCCGCGCGCGGCCAGGGCGCCGGCCAGGCGGGCCACCGCGTCCGTGAGCTCGGCGTACGTGTAGCGGGTGACCTCACCGGTCATCGCGGAGTCGTGGATCAGCGCGACGGCGTCCCCGCGGCCCGCCTCGACGTGCCGGTCCAGGCAGTTGAAGGCGGTGTTCAGCTCGCCGTCCGGGAACCAGCGGTACAGAGGCGCGGCGGAGTCGTCGAGGGCGCGCGTGGGCGCGACGGTCCAGTCGATGGCGCGCGCCGCGTCGAGCCAGAACCCCTCGGGGTCGCGGAGGGAGCGGGCGTGGGCGTCGGCGTACGCGCCGGAGGGGCGGTCTTCGGCGGGGGCATCGTGGGTCGCCATGCGCCCAGGGTAGTGCTGTGGATCACACGGGGCAAGCGATCTGTATACATTTCTCGCGCTGCGACTGAGGCGTGCCGGCGCACGGGCGTCCCCCGCCAGGGGCACGGCACCCGGCCCGCTCACGCCGGACGACACTCCCCTCCGACGGCGCCGTCCGACGCGCGCACCGGACACGTCTCTGCCCTCGGCGGGACTGTTGTGTATACACTGGCGGCATGCGAGCGAGTGAGCGGGCGTACCAGGCCCTGAGGGCGGAGATCCTCGACTGGTCCCTCCCTCCGGGCGCGGGCCTGGGCGAGGTGGAGCAGGCCGAACGCCTGGGCATCTCGCGCACCCCTCTGCGCGAGGCGCTCTCCCGCCTGGTGGCCGACGGCCTGGCCGAGCAGGCACCGGGCCGGGGCATCGTCGTCGCCGACCTGTCCCTCGAGCAGGCGGACCAGCTGTTCGACCTGCGCATCGCCCTCGAGTCCCTCCTGGCGCGCCGGGCCGCGCAGCGGGCCACCCCGGAGGCGGCCGAGCGGTTCACGGTCCTCGCGGGCCGTTTCCAGGAGGCCGAGGCGGCCCTGCGCGGCGGGACCGACCCCGCGGACTACTACGCGATGACGGCCGAGCTGGACAGCCGGCTGGACGAGGCCGCCGCGAACCCCTACCTCGTCTCCACCCTGCGCACCCTGCGCCTGCACCTGGCGCGCCTGCGCCGACTGGCCGCCGACGACCCGGCCCGCCTCGCGGCCTCCGCCGCGGAGCACGCGGACATCGCCGACGCCGTCGGCTCGGGCGCCGCGGACCTCGCGGAGGCGACCACGCGGGTCCACCTGCACCACGCCTTCCACCATCTGACCCGGCGCGGCCGCGCCGAGGAGACCCCGACCCTGCTGACCCCCACCGAAGGAGACCGACCATGAAGAACCATCACGTGCGCGTCCACCGCTCCGAGGAGAACCTCGAGCGCAAGGACCAGCTGGCCTGGAAGCTGGCCGAGGTGGCCGTCGACGACGTCGAGGTGCTGCCCGAGGTCGAGGAGATGATCATCAACCGGATCATCGACAACGCCTCCGTCGCCGTCGCCTCGCTCCGGCGCGGCCCGATCGTCGCCGCCCGCGCCCAGGCCCTGTCCCACCCGGTCTCCACCGGCGGCGAGGGCGCCTCCGTGTTCGGTGTGGAGCAGAAGGTCTCCCCCGAGTGGGCCGCGTGGGCCAACGGCGTGGCCGTCCGCGAGCTGGACTACCACGACACGTTCCTGGCCGCCGAGTACTCCCACCCGGGCGACAACATCCCGCCGATCCTCGCCGTCGCCCAGCATGCCGGCCGCTCCGGCAAGGACCTGATCCGCGGCATCGCCACCGGCTACGAGATTCAGGTGGACCTCGTGAAGTCCATCAACCTGTACGGCCACAAGATCGACCACGTGGCCCACATCGGCCCCTCCGCCTCCGCCGGCATCGGCACCCTGCTCGGCCTGGACACCGAGACCATCTTCCAGGCCATCGGCCAGGGCCTGCACACCACCACCGCCACCCGACAGTCCCGCAAGGGCGAGATCTCCACGTGGAAGGCCCACGCCCCGGCGTTCGCGGGCAAGATGGCCGTCGAGGCCGTGGACCGCGCCATGCGCGGCCAGACCTCGCCCGTCCCGATCTACGAGGGCGAGGACGGCGTGATCGCCTGGCTGCTGGACGGCCCGGATGCCTCCTACGAGGTGCCGCTGCCCGAGCAGGGCGAGCCCAAGCGCGGCATCCTGGACACGTACACCAAGGAGCACTCGGCCGAGTACCAGGCCCAGGCCTGGATCGACCTGGCCCGCAAGCTCCACAGGGAGCACCCGGAGGCCACCGACCCGGCGAACGTCGAGTCGGTGCTGATCAAGACCTCGCACCACACCCACTACGTGATCGGCTCGGGCGCCAACGACCCGCAGAAGTACGATCCGACGGCCTCGCGCGAGACCCTCGACCACTCGATCCCCTACATCTTCACCGTGGCCCTGCAGGACGGATCCTGGCACCACGTGGACTCCTACGCCCCCGAGCGCGCCCAGCGCGAGGACACCGTGGCCCTGTGGCACAAGGTGACCACCGTGGAGGACCCGGAGTGGACCCGCCGCTACCACTCGCTGGACCTCGCGGAGAAGGCGTTCGGCGGAGCGGTGGAGATCACCCTCAAGGACGGCACCGTCATCACCGACGAGATCGCCGTGGCCGACGCCCACCCGCTCGGCGCCCGGCCGTTCGCCCGCGAGCAGTACATCCAGAAGTTCCGCACCCTGGCCGAGGGCATCGTCTCGAAGGAGGAGCAGGACCGCTTCCTGGCCGCCGCCGAGCGCGTGGCGGAGCTGCAGCCCGGCGAGCTGGACCAGCTGAACATCCTGGCAGACCCGGCGTTCCTGTCCGAGGCCGACCTCGCCGCCGCCCCGAAGGGCCTGTTCTGATGCTGTACTCGACGAAGACGGCCGAACAGAAGCGGATCGACCTGCGGGAGACCCTCAAGCAGGGCGGCGCCCAGCAGTTCCCGGGCGCGTTCACGCCGCTGTCCGCCAAGCTGATCCAGGAGAAGGGCTTCCCCGGTGTCTACATCTCCGGCGGCGTGCTCGCGAACGAGCTGGGCCTGCCCGACGTCGGGCTGACCACGCTCACCGAGGTGGCCGTGCGCGGCGGGCAGATCGCCCGCCTCACGGACCTGCCGTGCCTCATCGACGCGGACACCGGCTTCGGCGAGCCGATGAACGTGGCCCGCACGGTGCAGGAGTTCGAGAACGCCGGCCTGGCCGGCTGCCACATCGAGGACCAGTTCAACCCCAAGCGGTGCGGCCACCTCGACGGCAAGAACATGGTGGAGCTCGACACCGCGGTCAAGCGCATCGCCGCCGCCGTCCACGCCCGCCGGGACCCGAACTTCCTCATCATGGCGCGCACCGACCTGCGTGCCGTGGAGGGCCTGGACGCCGCGATCGCCCGCATGAAGGCGCTCGTGGAGGCCGGTGCGGACGCGATCTTCCCGGAGGCCCTGAAGGACATCGGCGAGTTCGAGACCGTGTGTCGCGAGCTGGAGCCCCTCGGGGTCCCGGTCCTGGCGAACATGACCGAGTTCGGCAAGTCCGAGCTGTTCACCCGCCGGCAGCTGGCCGACGCCGGCGTCGCGATGGTGATCTACCCGGTCACCCTGCTGCGCTCCGCGATGGGCGCCGCCGAGCGCGTGCTCAACGCCATCAAGGAGGAGGGCACCCAGCAGTCGCAGGTGGAGCAGATGCTCACCCGCGCCCGCCTCTACGAGCTGGTGGACTACGAGGGCTACAACGCCTTCGACACGGGCATCTTCAACTTCGACGTGCCCACGCTCGACATCGGCGCCAACCACGCCGACCTCTGACCCGTCACCGGGCCCGCCCGTGCGCGGGCGGGCCCCACTCCCCGAGGAGGGACACCATGACCGAGACCGAGATCAAGAAGGGCCTGGCCGGCGTCGTCGTGGACACCACGGCGATCTCCAAGGTCAACCCGGAGACGAACTCCCTGCTGTATCGCGGCTATCCCGTGCAGGACCTGGCCGCGCAGCTTTCGTTCGAGGCCGTCGCGCTGCTGCTCTGGACGGGCGAGCTGCCCACGGACGAGGAGCTGGCCGCGTTCGAGCACTTCGAGCGCGCGCACCGTGCCCTCGACCCGAAGGTGAAGCAGGCCATCGACCTGCTGCCCACCGACTGCCACCCCATGGACGTCGGACGCACCGCCGTGTCCGTGCTCGGCGCGAACCACCCGAAGGCGGAGGACTCCTCCCCCGAGGCCGAGCTGGAGAAGGCCCAGGCCCTGTTCGCGGCGTTCCCGGCCGTCGTCGCCTACGACCAGCGCCGCCGGCGCGGCCAGGACGTGGTGGAGCCGCGCGAGGACCTGGACTACTCGCAGAACTTCCTCTGGATGACGTTCGGCGAGGAGGCCGCCCCGGAGGTCGTGGACGCGTTCCGCGTCTCGATGGTGCTGTACGCAGAGCACTCGTTCAACGCCTCGACTTTCACCGCGCGCGTGATCACCTCGACGCTCTCCGACCTGCACTCGGCCGTGACCGGTGCGATCGGCGCGCTCAAGGGCCCCCTGCACGGCGGCGCCAACGAGGCCGTGATGCACACCTTCGACGAGATCGGCATCCGGAAGGAGGAGTCCCGCCAGGACGCCGCCGCCCGAGCGAAGGCGTGGATGGAGGACGCCCTGGCCCAGAAGAAGAAGGTCATGGGCTTCGGCCACCGCGTCTACAAGAACGGCGACTCCCGCGTGCCCACCATGAAGGCCGCGCTGGACCGGATGATCGAGCACTACGGCCGCGAGGAGATGCTCGGGCTGTACGACGGCCTGCAGTCCGCGATGGACGAGGCCAAGCAGATCAAGCCGAACCTCGACTACCCGGCCGGCCCGACCTACCACCTGATGGGCTTCGACACGGAGATGTTCACCCCGCTGTTCATCGCCTCGCGCATCACGGGCTGGACCGCCCACATCATGGAGCAGCGCGCCGCGAACGCGCTGATCCGCCCGCTCTCGGCCTACGACGGCCCCGAGCAGCGGGAGCTGCCGGCGGGCTGAGCCTCGTGAGGGGCGGTCGGGGCGACTTGTCGGAGGTGTAGACGCAGATCACCTCCGACACGTCGCCCCATTCGCTCGCGGCGCGGTGCCGCGTGCACGACGACGGCGGGTCGCCCCGGGTGGGGCGGCCCGCCGTCGTCGTGTCGTCATCGGTGCGACGCCCTCGCAGAGTGGTCACGACACGCCGCGTGCCGGGCGCGGCGACGGCGTGTCGTGACCACTGTGTCGGGCCGGTCGTCGGCCCCTCAGCGCCGGGCCGCCGCGTCGGCGCGGCGGGCCAGGCCGGCGGCGACGAGGCCGGCGAACAGCGGGTGCGGGCGGGTCGGCCGGGAGGAGAACTCCGGGTGGGCCTGCGTGGACACGTAGTACGGGTGCACGTCCCGGGGCAGCTCCACGAACTCCACGAGGGCGCCGTCCGGGGAGGTGCCGCAGATCGCGAGACCGGCCTCCTCGAGGCGGTCGCGGTAGGCGTTGTTCACCTCGTAGCGGTGGCGGTGGCGCTCGGTCACCTCGGTGGTGCCGTAGGCCTCGGCCACCACGGAGCCCGGGCGCAGGGTCGCGGGGAAGGCGCCCAGGCGCATGGTGCCGCCGAGGTCCCCCTCGCCGGCCACGATCTGCTCCTGCTCGGCCATGGTGGCGATCACGGGCGAGGCGGTCTCCGGGTCGAACTCGGTGGAGTCCGCGTCCTCCAGGCCGAGGACGTTGCGGGCGTACTCGATGACCATGGACTGCAGGCCCAGGCACAGACCCAGCGTCGGGATCCGCTGCTCGCGGGCGTGCCGCAGCGCGCCGAGCTTGCCCTCGAGACCGCGCACGCCGAAGCCGCCGGGCACACACACGGCGTCGACGTCCGCGAGCGCCACCGCCGCGCCCTCGGGGGTGGCGCACTCGTCCGCGGCCACCCAGCGGATGCCCACCTTGGCCCGGTGGGCGAAGCCACCGGCGCGCAGCGCCTCGGTGACGGACAGGTAGGCGTCCGGCAGGTCCACGTACTTGCCCACGAGCGCCACGGTGAGCTCATGCTCCGGGTGGTGCACGGCGTCCATGAGCGCGTCCCAGGCGGTCCAGTCCACGTCCTTGAACTTCAGGTCCAGGGACTGCACCACGTGGGCGTCGAGGCCCTGGTCGTGGATGACGCGGGGGATGTCGTAGATGGAGGGGGCGTCGGCGCAGTTGACGACGGCGTCCTGCGGGACGTCGCACATGCGGGCAATCTTGCCGCGGACGTCGTCGGGGACGGCCCGGTCCGAGCGCAGCACGATCGCGTCCGGCTGGATGCCGATCGAGCGCAGGGCGGCCACGGAGTGCTGGGTGGGCTTGGTCTTGAGCTCCTGCGAGGGGCCGATGTACGGCACGAGGGAGACGTGCAGGAAGAAGACGTCGTCGCGGCCGACGTCCTGGCGGACCTGGCGGGCGGCCTCGAGGAAGGGCTGCGACTCGATGTCGCCGACGGTGCCGCCGATCTCCGTGATGATCACGTCCGGGGCGGGGCGGTCGCCGCGGGGCTCCGCGGGCAGGCGCATCCGGCGGCAGATCTCGTCGGTGATGTGCGGGATGACCTGGACGGTGTCCCCGAGGTACTCGCCGCGGCGCTCGCGGGCGATCACGGTGGAGTACACCTGGCCGGTGGTCACGTTGTCCAGGCCGTCGAGGTCCTCGTCGAGGAAGCGCTCGTAGTGGCCGATGTCCAGGTCCGTCTCGGCGCCGTCCTCGGTGACGAACACCTCGCCGTGCTGGAACGGGTTCATGGTGCCCGGGTCCACGTTGAGGTAGGGGTCGAGCTTCTGCATCACCACCCTGAGCCCGCGCGCCTTGAGCAGGTGGCCGAGCGAGGAGGCCGTGAGCCCCTTGCCGAGGGAGGAGGCGACACCGCCGGTCACGAACACGTGACGGGTGACGCGCGTGGACGTCTGAGTACGAGAAGTTCGTTTCACCACGGATCTTGAGCGTATCAGGTGCGGGGCTCAGCGCGCGCGCGGATGCGCGGCGGAGTAGACCTCGCGCAGGGAGTCCACGGTGACGAGGGTGTACACCTGCGTGGTGGTCACGGACGCGTGCCCGAGCAGCTCCTGGACCACGCGGACGTCCGCGCCGCCGGCCAGCAGGTGCGTGGCGAAGCAGTGGCGCAGGGTGTGGGGCGAGACGTCCGCCTCGAGGCCGGCGCGCTCGGCCGCCCGCTTCAGCACGGCCCACGCGGACTGCCGGGAGAGCCGGCCGCCGCAGGCGTTGACGAACAGGGCGGGCGTGGAGCGTGCGGCTCCCGCCATGATCGTGGGCCGTCCCCGCACCAGCCACGCGTCGAGCGCGGCGGCCGCGTAGGAGCCGATCGGCACCACGCGCTCCTTGGACCCCTTGCCGAACAGGCGGACCACAGGCTGGCCGCCGTCGTCCCCGGTCTGCGCGAGCCCCACCACGTCGTCGACGTCGAGGCCGACCACCTCGGAGATGCGGGCGCCGGTGCCGTAGAGGAACTCGAGCAGCGCGCGGTCCCGCAGGCCGGCCGGGGTGTCGACGGGCACGGCCTCCAGCAGCGCCGTCACCTGCTCCACGGGGAGCGCCTTCGGCAGGCGGGCGCCCGGCTTCGGCGGGTGGACGTCGAGGGCGGGGTCGGCGGGCGTGAGGCCCTCGAGGGCCCAGAACCGGTGCAGGCCGCGCACGGCCGCGAGCACGCGGGCCGCCGAGCGGACCGCGAGGGGCCGCCCGCCGTCCTCGCCGGTGCCCAGCGCCCGCAGGAAGCCCGAGACGTGGCCCGGGTCGACGTCGGCGGGGGCGCGCACCCCCTGGGCCTCGAGCCAGCGGCGGTAGCGCTCAAGGTCGCGGCGGTAGGCGGCCAGCGTGTTCGCGGCGAGGCCCCGCTCGACGGCCAGGTGCTCCAGGTGGCGGCGGAACGGGGCCGCGAGGGCGGACTCCGCGCCCCGGCCCCCACGGCTCCCCCGGGGTGCCGGGTCGGCGCTCACGCGGGCCAGTCCGCCCCCGGGGCCTGCCGGTCGGGGACGAACGGCGCGTCCACGGGACGCAGGCGTCGCCAGCCCTGGGCGCGGTGGGCGCCCAGGGCCAGCACGGCGACGACGGTGGACGGGTTGTGCACCCGGCCGTCCAGGACGGCGTCGGTCACCTCGTCGAGGCCGACCCACACGAGCGGCATGGCGGCCTCCTCGTCCTGCCGGGTGTGCCGCTCGCCGTCGGGGATCTCTTCGATCTGTCGGGCCAGGAACACGCGGATCGCCTCGCTGGAGCCGCCCGGGGTCGTGTAGTAGTCGACGAGGGTGTGCCACTCGCGGGCGCGCAGGTCGGCCTCCTCGGCCAGCTCGCGGACGGCGACCTGGTGGAGGTCCTCCCCGTCCACGTCCCGCAGGCCCGCCGGGATCTCCCACAGCTCCATGCCCACGGGGTGGCGGTACTGGCGGACGAGGGCCACCTGCTCGCGGGGGCCGGTGGTGGTGAGCTTGGTGCGGACCGCGAGGATCGCCACGGCGCCCGGGTGCACCATCAGCTCCCGGGTCAGCGGTTCCCGGGACTTGTCCGCCGGGTCCAGGCGGAACGACTCCCGGGCGATGTCCCACACTCGGCCCTCGTAGACGGTCTTCGACTTCTTCACCGGGCGGGGGACGTGCAGGTCGCGCAGGGGCGAGCGTCCCGCGGACGCGGAAATCTCAGGCATGGGGCGATCCTCTCATGTCGGGGCGGCGTCCGCGGACCGGGTCAGCCGCGTTCGCGGGCGGAGGACTCGAGCAGCTCCCGGGCGTGCTCGCGGGCCGCCGCGGAGTCCCCGTGCCCGGCGAGCATGCGGGCGAGCTCCTCGACCCGTTCGTCGGCCGTCAGCGTCACGACGTCGGAGGTGGTCACACCCGCGGCCGGGTCCGAGTTCTTCTCCACCCGCACGTGCCGGTCCGCGTAGGCGGCGACCTGGGGCAGGTGGGTCACGGCGATGACCTGCACGTGGCGGGCGAGCCGGGCCAGGCGGGCCCCGATCCGCACGGCGGCCTCACCGCCCACGCCGGCGTCGACCTCGTCGAACACGAAGGTGGGCACCGGGTCCGTGGCGGCCAGGACCACCTCGAGGGCGAGCATCACGCGGGAGAGCTCGCCGCCGGAGGCGCCGCGGCCCAGGGGCCGGGGCTCGACGCCCGCGTGGGGGCGCAGGGCGAGCGTGACGTCCTCAGCGCCGTACGGGCCGAGACCGTCCCCGGCGACCGGCGTCAGTCCCACGTGGAACGAGGCGTCCGGCATGAACAGGGCGTGCAGCTCCTCGGTCACCGCGGTCTCGAGCCGCTCGGCGGCCGCGGTGCGCAGGGCGGTCAGGGTCGCGGCCCGCTCGCGCAGCGCGGCGTCGAGCCGGTCGACCTCCGCCTCGAGCTCCTCGAGGCGGCCGGAGTCGCCCTGCAGCTCGTCCAGGCGCGGACGCTGGGTCCGGGCCCAGTCGATCACGTCGGCGAGCTCCGGCCCGTAGAGCCGCTGCAGTCGCGTGAGCTCGGCCAGCCGCGACTGGGCCGCGTCGAGGTCGGAGGCCGCGTCGGCGTCCAGGTCGGCGGTGTAGCGGGCCAGGTCGCCGGCGATGTCCGTGAGCACGACGGCGGCCTCGGCCAGGCGTGCGGCCGCGGCGGCGAGGTCGGGGTCGTCGCCGGGGGCGGCGAGCACGGCCTGCCGCGCCGCCTCCACAAGGCTGACGGCGCCGGGGGTCTCGTCCATCGCGTCCACGTCGGGGCCGGCCAGTCGGGCGTGCGCCTCCCCCGAGGCGGCGCGCAGCTCCTCGACGTCCTCGAGCCGACGGATGAGAGCCCGCAGCTCCTCGTCCTCCCCCTCCCGCGGCTCGGCGAGGTCGATCTCCTCGAGCGAGCGCTGCAGTGCCTCGGCCTCGCGGGCCCGCTCCTGGCGGTGGGCGGTGAGCTCCTCGCGCTCCCGACGCGCGGCGGTCCAGGCGGCGTGGTCCGCGCGGTAGGCGCGCAGGGCCGCGGCGAGCTCGGCGCCGCCGAACGCATCGAGGGCGTGCCGCTGGGCGTCGGCGCCCTGGAGGCGGACCTGGTCGTTCTGCCCGTGCACGGCCACGAGCGTGGCCCCGATCTCGGAGAGCAGGCCCACGGGCACGGAACGGCCGCCGGCCGTGGCACGGGAGCGTGTGCCGTCCCCCGACGCCGTGACGCTGCGGCTGAGGACCAGGTCGTGGGTGCCGTTGTCGCCCTCGTCCACGACCGCGCCGGCCTCCTGAGCCAGGCGGAGGGCCGCGTGGTCCGCGGTCACGCGCACGCCGGCGTCCACGACGGCTCGGGACGAGCCCCGGCGGACCGCGCCCGCGTCGGCGCGAGCACCGAGCAGCAGGCCCAGGGCGGTGACCACCATGGTCTTGCCGGCGCCGGTCTCACCGGTGACGACGGTGAAGCCGGGGTCCAGGTCCACGGTGGCCTCGCCGATCACGCCGAGCCCCGAGATCCTCAGATGGTCGATCATGCGTCCTCCCCGGGGTGACGCGCCCCGCGGTCGCGGTGGCGTTGGATGTCCGCGGGCGAGGGCACCGACAGCGGCATGGTGGCCGGTTCGACGACGTCGGGACGCGGCCCCGCGTGCCGCGGCTCGACGGTCTCCACCTCGTGGAGCACGCCCGCCCGCTCCTGGGCGGTGACGGGGCCGCGCCAGCCGTCCGTGGGCAGCCGGAACTTGCGCACCAGCCGTTCCGCGAAGGGAGTCGGGTTAAGACGGGCCAGGCGCACCGGCTCTGCCGACCGGGACACCTCGACCCGGGCCTGCGGTGGCAGTTCGACGGTGCGCCGGCCGTCACACCACAGCACACCGGTCTCGCGGGTGCGGGTGAGCACGTCCACACCGATCGTGGAGCGCGGACCCACCACGAGGGGGCGGGTGAACAGTGCGTGGGCGCTGATGGGCACGCACAGCAGGGCCTCCACGGAGGGCCACACCACGGGGCCCCCGGCGGAGAAGGCGTAGGCCGTGGAGCCGGTGGGGGTGGCCAGCACGACGCCGTCGCAGCCGAAGGACGTCAGCGGCGAGTTGTCCACGGAGACGACCACCTCGAGCATCCGCTCCCGGTGGGACTTCTCCACGGAGGCCTCGTTGAGGGCCCACGTGCGGGCCACCTCGCGGCCCTCCACGTGCACGACGACGTCCAGGGCCATGCGCTCGATCACCACGTAGGACTCCGAGGCGATCGCCTGGACGGTGCGGTGCAGGTCGGTGCGCTCGGACTCGGCGAGGAAGCCGACGTGGCCCAGGTTCACCGCCAGCAGCGGCACGTTGTAGCCGCGGACGAAGTCGGCCGCCCGCAGCACCGAGCCGTCGCCGCCGAGGACGAGGCCGAGGGTGATGTCCTCGAGCTCGCAGTCGACCCCGAGGGTCTCCGGCGCGAACTCCGGGGGGTCCCCCGCGGCCGCGCGGATGGCGGCCACGTCCTGTTCGAGCATGACGGTGACCAGGCCCTCCTCCGCGAACATGCGGGTGGCCTGCAGCGCCGCGCTGATGGCGTCCTCGCGGCCCGTGTGGGTCAGGACGAGGATGCGACGTCCGGGGGTGTAGGGCATGGTTCCTTCCGCGAGCCGGGGTGCCGGGCACTGCGCTCCAGGATAGCCACGAGACCGGACACGCGAACCGGTGGCCCCGCGCCCGTGGACGGGCGGTGTCCCCCGGTCGGGGGTCAGGACCAGTCGATGTGGGCGCCCCGGACCCACCCGGCGGCGCGCTCGCCGGCGGGCGGGGCCGGGCTCGTCCCGCCTGCCGGGTTGTCGGCCGCGGTGGCGTCGGGACGGCGGAGCCGCAGGAAGAACTCGGCGTTCCCGTCCTGTCCGGCCAGGCCGGATCGGGCGAGGCCGCGCGGTGCGAGGCCGGCGCCCAGCGCGGCCGCGGTCACACCCACGACGGCGTGGCGGCGGGCGTCGGGATCGGTCACGACACCGGAGCGCGGCAGGGCGCGCCGCCCGACCTCGAACTGGGGCTTGACCATGAGCAGCAGCTCCGCGCCGGGTCGGCACACGCTCGCGAGCGGGGCGAGGACGAGGCGCAGCGAGATGAAGGACAGGTCGGAGACCACCAGGTCCACCGGACCGTCGATGTCCTCGGCCGTGAGGTCGCGGATGTTGAGCCCCTCGCGCACGAGGACGCGGGGGTCGGCCCGGACGGGCGGGGCCAGCTGGTTGTGGCCCACGTCGACGGCGGCCACCCGTTCGGCGCCCCGCTCGAGGAGGACCTGGGTGAATCCGCCGGTGGAGGCCCCGGCGTCGAGCGCTCGGCGGCCGGCCACGCCCACGTCCGGGAATGCCTCGAGTGCGCTGACGAGCTTGTGGGCCGCACGGGAGACGTACCGCGGGCCCGGGTCGCGCAGGCGCAGGGTGGCGTCGGCGGCCACGCGGTCGGCGGGCCGGCGCACCGGGCGGCCGTCGAGGAGCACCTGTCCCGCGCGGATGAGCGCCGCGCCCTCCGTGCGGGAGCGTGCCAGGCCCCGAGCGGCCAGGGCGACGTCGGCGCGTGCGGTCTCAGCCACGCCGTGGGTCCGCGGAGGCCTCGGCCCCGCCGGCGAGCAGAGCGGGCAGGTGCGCACGGACCCACGTCGGCCGGTCCGGCCCGGGGGCGGCGGCCGCGGTCTCGCGCGTGTCGATGCCGGTCAGGACGAGCACCGTGTCGAACCCCGCCGCGTTGCCGCCGCGGATGTCCGTGTCCAGGCGGTCGCCGACCACGAGGGGACGGGCCAGGCCGAGGGCGTCGGCCGCCGTCCGGAACAGTCGTGGCTCGGGCTTGCCCGCCGCGACGGGCGCGGTGCCGGTGGCCCGGCCCACCGCCTCGACGAGGGCCCCGTTGCCGGGGGCGATCCCCTCCGCGCGCGGGATCGAGGTGTCCAGGTTGGTGGCGACCCAGGTGGCCCCGGCGCGCACGGCGTACGCGGCCTCCGCCAGATCGGCCCAGCCGAGACCGGGGTCGAAGCCCTGGATCACCGCGTCGGGACGCTGCGCCGCGGACGCGACCACCTCGTAGCCCCGCTCCTCGACCACGGCGCGCAGGTACGCCGAGCCGACCACGAGCACCCGACCGGTGCGGCGGCCCAGCGTCTCCTCGAGCAGGTCGACGCCCGCCGGTGCGGAGCCGAAGACCTGCCCCGCCTGCGCGGGCACCCCGAGCGTGCGGAGATGCTCGGCCACGGACTCCGGCGCGCGGGAGGCGTTGTTCGTCACGAACCCGACCGGCACGCCCCGTTCCTGCAGCGTCGACAGCGTCTCGACCGCCCCGGCGATCGCGCCGCCTCCGGCGTAGACGACGCCGTCCAGGTCGCACAGCAGCCCGTCGTGACCGTCGAAGAACGTGGCGCTCACCGACCGTCCGCCTCCGGGGCCTCGAGGGCGTCGAACAGCGACAGCTGGTTCGGGTCGACCTCGTCCGGCGCGTCGACGGCGGCCGGCGGCTCCGTGGCGGCCTCCGGCTCCTCGGCCGGGGATCCGTCCGCCGTCGGCTCCGCACCGGCCTCGGCCGCAGACCGCTCGTGGCGCCGTTCGCGGGGGGACGGGCGGCGGTCCCGGGGGTCCTCGACCGGCTCGGTGTCCACGTCGATGATCTCCGGGTCCGCGAACCCGCCCACGCCGAGGGCCTTCTCCGCGACGCGCACGGCGCGCGCCCAGAGCCGAGCCTCGTCGCGGCGCCCCAGGGCGAGCAGCACGTCGGCCTGACGCTGGAACAGCCGGGGAGAGAAGGGGTAGCCGCGCCGCCGGTCCAGTTCCGGGATCTGCAGGGCCTCATGGGCGCCCTGGAGGTCGCCGGCGTCCTCGCGGATGCCGGAGACGACCATGGCCAGCTCGGCCCGCGCCGCCCGGTCCAGACGCGAGGCATCCACCTCGGCGGCCAGCTGCAGGGCCTTCTCCGTGCGGCCGAGGGCACGCTCGCTATCCACCTGCGCGGCGATGTGGGTGTCATCGCCCGTCATACGCCGGTAGGTGCGGAACTCGCGCAGCGCGTCGGCGTACTCCCCCGCCGCGTAGGCGGTGAGCGCGACTGCCTCGCGCACGCGTGAGAGGCGGCCGCCCTTGCGGGACGCGGCGAGGGCGTGCTGGAACGCCAGCGCCGGGTCGACGTCCAGGTAGCGGCCGGCCATCACGAGATGCTTGGCGACCCAGCTGGCAGGACGCTCGTCAAGGCCGTTGATCTCCTTGAGCGTGCCGCGGTCGAGCTCCTGGCCCGTCACGTCCGGGTCGATGTCCGGAGAGCGCTCCTGGTCCGCACGATTCGCCGCTCGGAGGTCACCGGGATTGTGCGCGGGTCGTTCGGCGCGGTCCTCGCGACGAGGGCCCGTCGGCGCACCGCGGCGCTCGGGGCGTCCGCCCCCCTGGCCCGGGCCGCGCCGCCGGTCCTCGTGAGGCCCGCCGGAGCGGCGCCGGTCACCGGCACCGCTGCGAGGACGTCCGTCGCGGTCTCCACCACGACGCCGGCCATCACCGCCACCACGGGGCCCGCGGCCCTCGGATCCGCGGTCCTCGCGGCGCTCTCGGGGGGTGTCCTCAGCCATGGTGTCCTTCCTGGGCGTCACGCCGCGACGGTCCGCGGGAACGCGGTCTCTGTTCCTCATGTGCCGGCCTCGCGGCCGGGTCCTCAGGGGACCAGGCTAGTGCCCGGAGCCTGTGGCAGACCGTCCTTGCGGGGAAAACAGTCCAGAAATGCGGGAAGGGCCTCGCACCAACAGTGCGAGGCCCTCCCTCAAAGAATGTCCGGCGGCGACCTACTCTCCCACAACCTCCCGGCTGCAGTACCATCGGCGCTGTGGGCCTTAGCTTCCGGGTTCGGAATGGAACCGGGCGTTTCCCCCACG
>NZ_JABFAZ010000089.1:0-14274 GCF_017168505.1 Micrococcus sp. KRD077
GGATACGGTGGCCTGGTGAGCCAGAACCCCCTCCCCGCCCCGCGCGGCGACGCGCAGCGCGGCGCCGCCGACCACCACGACCGGGTCTCCGCGATGTTCGACGCCATCGCCGGCCGCTACGACCTGATGAACGCCGTCATGACATGGGGTCAGGAGCCGCGCCTGGTGCGCCGCACGGTGGCGCGGGCCAACATCCCCGCGCAGGCCCGCGTGCTCGACCTGGCCACCGGCACCGGGGACCTCGCGTTCGAGGTGCTCAAGCAGCACCCCGACGCGCAGGTGGTGGGCGCCGACATCGCCGCCGAGATGATGGAGGTCGGCCGTGCCCGCGCGGGCGGGGACCGCATCGAGTGGGTCGTCGCGGACGCGACAGACCTGCCGTTCGAGTCCGGCTCGTTCGACGCCGTGACCCACGGCTACCTGCTGCGCAACGTCGCGGACATCCCGGCGACTCTCGCCGAGCAGTTCCGCGTGCTGCGCCCCGGCGGCTGGGTCGCGGCCCTCGAGACGTCGCCGGCGCCGGACAACGTGCTCAAGCCGTTCTCCTCCTTCTACATCCACCGGGTGATGCCGCAGCTCGCGAAGCTGATCGCCGACCGGCCCGAGGCCTACGCGTACCTGTCCTCCTCGACGAAGGCGTTCCACACGCCGGACGAGGTCGCGGACCTCTTCGCCGGGGCCGGCTTCGTGAACATCGGCCACGAGACCCACATGTTCGACACCCTGGCCACGCACTGGGCCATGAAGCCGGTCGACTGACGCCGGCCACGCGGCGCGGCGTCAGCACAGGGCGGCCCCGGTGGCGCCGCCGGATGTGTCAGGGCTGTGACGAGTCACGCTGATGTCCGCGTTCCGAGAAGACTCTGGGCCGACCCGGCTGGTCCGCGTAGCATGGGGCCCCGTCGAGGGGGATCCGCGCACCCCCCGGCCCCGGTCGCCGCCCGTCCGTCATCCCCCGGAACGGCGTCGCCCCTCCGTCGCGAGGCGCTCGTCCCCGCAGTCCGCGACGTCCGCGTGGGCACCGTGAACCGTCTCCCGAACGTAGAGGAACCTTGTGAGTCCCATCCAGAGCACCACCGGCCCGTCATCCATGGCGGAGCTGAAGAAGGTCCTGCCCGAGCTCTCGCATCCGGACGGCGCACCGGTGCGGGTGCTCGTCGTGGACGACGAGCCGATGATCGCCGACCTGCTCTCCATGGGCTTCACCCTCTGCGGCTGGGAGGTGATCGTGGCCCACGACGGCGCGACCGCCGTCGAGCTGGGCACCGCGGGCCGTCCGGACCTGGCGATCCTGGACGTCATGCTGCCGGACATGGACGGCCTGGACGTCCTGGAGCGCCTGCGCGCCCACTGGTCGGAGATGCCCGCCATGTTCCTCACCGCCAAGGACGCGACGGAGGACCGCGTGGCGGGCCTGGCCGCCGGCGGCGACGACTACGTGACCAAGCCCTTCTCCATGGAGGAGGTGCTCATCCGCGCGCACCGGCTCGTGCAGCGCTCCGGCGTGGTCTCGGGCGGCTCCGAGGTGCTCGTGGTCGGCGACCTGGTGATGAACACCCGCACTCACGAGGTGACCCGCGGCGGCGACGAGATCGAGCTGACCGCCACGCAGTACAACCTGCTGAAGTTCCTCATGGCCAACGTCCGCACGGTGCTCTCCAAGGAGCGCATCCTGCAGGACGTCTGGGGCTACGACTTCGGCGGCCGCGCGAACATCGTCGAGCTGTACATCTCCTACCTGCGGAAGAAGATCGACGCGGATCGGGATCCGATGATCCACACCATCCGCGGCGCCGGGTATGTCATCCGGCCTGCCTGAGACCGCCGCGGTCCCTTCGGGGCACGGCAGCACCCGCCGCAGGCGGCCCACGTCGCTGGCCCGCCGCATCGGCGCCGGCGTCCTTCTGATCCTGGTGGCCACCATCCTGGCCTACTCGTTCTTCGCGACCGGCATCACGAAGGCCCTGCTGACCGAATCCGCCTCTCGGGATGCCTCCGAAGCCTGGATCCGCGCCTCGGAGCAGCTGACGGTCCCCTCGCCGGGCGGAGGGGACGACGTCGGCCCCGGGGAGGGGTACCTGCGCGCGCCAGGCACCCTCGGCCAGCCCGAGGGCACGGTGGTCGCGCTCGTCCCGCTCTCCGGTCTGGAGGAGCATCGGCAGGACGCCCTCACCGGGCACCGGGTCGGTGACGCCGGGCAGTCCGTGCCGCTCACGGCGCGGGAGGCCCACGACCTTCTGCGCGCCGTCCGGGACCGGCCGGGTGGGCCGATGCTGGACGCCGTCGTCGGTGACGTCTCCTATCGCGTCCAGGCCCAACTGCTGAGCGCGCCGGGCCCCTGGGTGGCCGCGGACCAGGTGCTCGTGGTGGGGGCGCCGACGGGCGCCATGTCCGACGTCGCGCGCCAGGCGCTGGTCGCGGTCGCCGTCGGACTGTCCGTCACCGTCCTCACCACCGCGATCCTGGTGACCCTGTGGCTGCGTCGGGGCCTGGCCCCGCTGCGCGAGGTCGCCGCCGTCGCCGAGCGGGTCGCCCAGGTGGACATGGCCCGCGCCGGGCTCGATCCGGAGGACTCACGCATGCCGCCTCGGCTCCTGCAGGGGCCGGACGAGGTGGCCGTCGTCGCCCAGGCGCTCGACCGGTTCACCGGCTCGGTCGAGGCGGCCCTGGAGCAGCGCCGCGTGCAGGAGCAGCAGATGCGCCGGTTCATGGCGGACGCCTCCCACGAGCTGCGCACGCCGCTCGCCTCGGTGCGCGGCTACGCCGAGATGATCGCGATGACGGAGGAGCTCTCCGCGACTGGCCGGCGGTCGCTCGACCGGGTGCTGTTCCAGGCCGACCGCATGGCCGCCCTCGTGGACGACATGCTCCTGCTCGAACGGCTCGAGTCCGTCTCCCGCGGCCGGGCCATGGGCCTGGCGCCCTCCGGGGAGGTGGCGCTGGCCGAACAGGTGGACCTGTCCGAGGTGGTCCTCGAGGGCGTGATGGACGCCCGCGCCGCGTGGCCGGACCACACGTGGGTGGTGGACCTGCCCGCAGGGGTGGAGCCGGGCACCCAGCGGTGCGTCACCGGCGACCGGTCGCAGCTGGCCCGCGTGGTCGGCAACCTGCTCTCCAACGCGGCCAAGCACACCCCCGTCGGGACCACCGTCACGGCCTCCGTGCGGCAGGACCAGCCCCGGCCCGGTTTCATGCTCGTCAGCGTCCACGACGACGGCGGCGGCATCCCGGCCGACCGACACGCCACCCTCTTCCACCGCTTCGTCCGGGGCCCCGGGAAGGGCCGGACGAGCGCCCCGGGCACGGAGCCGTCCACGGGTCTGGGTCTGGCCATCGTGCGCTCGATCGCGCGCAGCCATGGCGGAGACGTGACCGTGGCGTCCGAGGGCGGGTGGACGCGCTTCGACGTCGTCGTGCCCTGCGCCCCGGGGCGCGCCGGGCCGGGGGCTGCGGGCTCCTGCTGCGGCCCCGCCCGGGCCGGCCTGCCCTGACCCCGGGTCGGCGACCGTTGACGGACCCCCACCCTCCTGTGCGTACGGTGCTTGTGCATGACCCAGAAAGGGTCGTCCGGGACTTCCGGCCGATCCTTCCCGACGCCGGTCGGCGCAAGCCGCCGGTGAGAGGAGCACGATCATGACCGACATCCGCCGCACCGCCACCGCCCTGACCCTCGGCGCCGCCGTCGTCACCGGCCTCGGAGCCCCCGCCGCCGTCGCTCAGACCACGGCCCCGGCCACCGAGACCGCCACCACGGCGCCGGCCTCCCCGTCGCCCGTTCCCCAGCAGGAGGAGAAGGACGACAACGGCAACTGGGGTCTGTGGGGCCTGGCCGGTCTGCTGGGCCTGGCGGGCCTGGCCGGCCGCCGCAAGCGTGAGGTGCACGCCGAGCCCGTGCGGAGCGACCACCACGTGGCCGGCGCGCACCGTGACCATGACGTGCACCGCGTGGACGACCGTGCCGGCGACGTGCGCACCGAGGGCGTGGACGCCCGCCGCCGCGAGGCCGAGGGCACCCTGGGCGATGCCACCCGCCGTCCGGGCACCGGCGACGGCCGTTGACCCGACCCCGGCCGCGTCGAGCGGCCCGTGACCGCGACCCCCGCCCCTGAGGCGGGGGTCGCGGCGTGTCGGGGGCGGGTCTCGAATGCGCTCCTCAGTCCGCGGCGTCCCCCGCCGAGGGCGCGGCGCGCAGCACCGCGTCCGTGAGGCGGTCCAGGGCCGCGGTCCCGGCCGTCCAGCGCTGCCAGTGCAGGTGCACGTCGGCCGCGCCGAGGGCCACGATCGGCTCGAGGTCGGGGTGCCGGCCCTCGAGCACGCCCGGCGGGATCTGCGCCGAAGGGAGCATGCCCCAGCCCAGCCCGAGCTCCACCGCCCGCAGATACGCGTGCACGGAGGGCACGAGGTGGGTCGGCGGGTCGGCCACGGGCCGGCCGCGGGTGACGCGGCGCAGCACCGTGTGCTGCAGGCCGTCGCGGGGGCCGTAGTCCACGATCGGCAGCGAGCCGAAGTCCACCCGGCCCCGCGCGTCGCGGTGCAGCTCCAGCAGGAAGGACGCGCACACCGCGTGATAGCGCATCGTGCCCAGCGGGGTGGAGGTGCACCCGGCCACGGGCGTGGGGTCGTCCGTCACGGCCGCCACGACCGCGCCGTCCCGCAGCAGGACGGCGGTGTGCTCCTGATCCTCGGACTGCATCTGCAGGACGACGTCGTCCCACGTCGCCGCCTCGCGCAGCACGGGCTCCCACCACGTGTCGAGGGAGTCTGCGTTGAGCGCCACGCGCAGCGGCACGCGGCCGCCGTCGCCCCGGCCGAGCGCGGCGAGCGCCTCGTCCTCGAGTGCGAGGGTCTGCCGGGCGAGACGGAGCAGGCGCTCTCCGGCCGCGGTCGGCCGGACGGGGACGGTGCGGGCCAGGAGCACCTGGCCCACCTGCCGCTCGAGGGCCTTGATCCGCTGCGAGAAGGCCGAGCCGGAGATCCGCAGGGAGTCCGCGGCGGCGTCGAAGGTGCCGTGGTCGACGGCCGCGACGAGGGCGCGCAGGTGGTCGGAGTTCATGCGGTCCAGGGTAGGGGTGGTCATGAAGGATGTCTTCAGATCTTGAAGAAGATCGCGATGGCACGGACGTGGGACGGCTCCTATCCTCGCTCGGTGACCATCTTCGCCACCGGTTTCCTGACCTACCTCGCCCTCATCGTCGCCATCGGCGCGCAGACCCTGTTCCTGCTGCGCCAGATCGTCCGACGCGACCGCGTGTGGACCGTCCTGACCGTGTGCTTCGTGGCCGATGTGGCGCTGCTCGTGCTCGGCGCCGGCGGCGTGGGCGTGGTGGCCGAACGCTGGCCGTGGCTCGTGCCCGCGCTGACCGTGGCCGGCGTGGTCTACCTCCTCGCGTTCGCCGTGGGCGCGCTGCGCTCCGCCTGGCGCGGGGACCGGACCCTCACCACCGCGGCCGCGGACGTCGAGGGGACCGGGCACGGCCCTGACCGCATCGACCTCGCGGTCCTCACCGGCGAGCTGCCGCTGATCGACCCGGCGACCGGCCGCCTGGCCGATCGCGAGCCGGCCGGGGCCGGCGTCGGGCGTCACGACGACGGCGCGCCCGGCTTCGGCACCCCCTCGGGCGGTGGGTCGGTGGCGGTGCGGCAGCGCGTGCAGCCGCGCCGCGTGGCGTTGGACCGCCCGCAGACGCCGCTGCCGCGGATCATCCTGCTGGCGCTGTCCGTCTCCCTGGTGAACCCGCACGCCATCCTCGACACCGTGGTGATGATGGGCACCTTCGGGCAGACGTTCGGGGCGGCGAAGTGGGTGTACGTGGGCGGCGCGGTGGCGGCCTCGCTCGTCTGGTTCACCGCGCTCGGCTGGGGCGGGACGAAGCTCGCCCCGTCCATGGACTCGGCGCGGACGTGGCGGATCGTGGACGCCGTGGTGGGCGTGCTCATGCTGGGAATCGCCGTGAAGGTGGGGCTCACGCTCCTCTGAGCCGCCCGGGGAGGATGATGGGGACATGAGTCCTTCCCCCTCCGACTCCGCCCGCACGCCGACCGTCGCGGCCGGGGAGGTCATCCGCGTCTCCGCCGTCGTGCTGGCCCGCCCGGACCGCCGCGTGCTGACCGTCCGCAAGGCCGGCACCGCCATGTTCATGTTCCCCGGCGGCAAGCACCTGCCCGGCGAGGCCCCCGTGGACACCGCCGTCCGCGAGGTGGCCGAGGAGACCGGGCTGCGCCTGCGCCCGGACGAGCTGACCCGCCTCGGCGCGTGGGACACCGCCGCCGCCAACGAGCCCGGCGCCGCCCTGCACTCGGAGGTGTTCGCGCTCTGGCGGCCCGTCGCCCGGCACGAGGTCCCCGAGCCGACGGACGAGATCGTCGAGCTGCACTGGATGGACCCCGCCGCCCCGGCCGCACCGGGCGGGCACGGCGTGGCCCCGCTGCTGCACCCCGTGCTGGCCGCCGTCGCCGCAGCGCCCCCGTTCTGACGTCCGCGCGGGCCGGCCGGCCCGCGCTGACGTCCGCACCGGCCACTAGCCTGGCCGGGTGACGTCGCTGCTCCGCATCCTGCGCTTCGCGCCCCAGCTCCACCGCCTCTACCTCGGCATCGCCGTCAGCTCCGTGCTGGCCGCGGTGCTGGCCCTGGCCACCCCGTTCCTGATCGGTGCGGCCACGGACCGGATCGTCGCCGCCGTCGCGGGGGAGACCGACGTGGCCGAGGCCGTCACCGCGGTGACCTGGCTGGCGGTCGCGTTCCTCGCCGTCGAGGTGGCGACCACCCTGGTGGTGAGCGTGGGCGGCTACTGGGGCGACGTGATGGCCGCGCGCATGCGCACCATCCTCTCCACGCGGTACTTCGAGCAGCTGCTGCACCTGCCCCAGCGGTACTTCGACACCGCGATCACCGGGCGGGTCGTCAACCGGTTGAACCGCACCATCAACGAGATCACCCAGTTCCTGCAGTTCTTCGCGAACAACGCGTTCACCATGCTCGTCACCACCGCCGCGGTGCTCGTGATCACGGCGTTCTACTGGTGGCCGCTGGCGATCCTGCTGGCCGTCGTCTTCCCCGTGTACATGTGGCTCACCGCGCGGACGTCCGCGAAGTGGCAGGTGTGGGAGGGGGAGAAGAACACGGAGGTGGACGTCGCCTCGGGGCGGTTCGCCGAGGTGGTCTCCCAGATGTCCGTGGTGCGGGCCTACAACCGGCAGGACCACGAGCTCACCGGGTTCCGCGACCGGTTCCTGCGGACCGTGGAGATCACCCGGCAGCAGTCCCGGTTCTGGCACGGCATGGACGCCGGGCGCCGGCTCGCCCTGAACGTGGCCTTCGGCGCGATGTACCTGATCGTGTTCGTCCGCACCGCGCAGGGCCTGTTCTCCGTGGGCGACATGGTGATCCTCCTGCAGCTGATGAACATGGCCCGGCAGCCGATCTTCTCCATGAGCTTCCTCGTGGACTCCGCCCAGCGCGCCGTCGCCGGGTCGAAGGACTACTTCGAGGTGCTCGCCGAGGAGCGCGAGCGGGCCGGCGGGGCGGCGCTCGCGGCGGCGAGCGCGAGTGCGGAGTCGGCGGGTGCGGACGCACCGCGCGTGCCGGCGGAGCCGCGGGCCGACGTCGTGCCGGGTGCGCCGGACGTCCCCGCGGACGTGCCGGCCGTGCGCTTCGACGACGTCTCCTTCGCCTACGACGCCGACGCCGCCCGCCCCGTGCTGGACCGCGTGTCCTTCGACATCCCGCAGGGTGCCAGGGTGGCGCTCGTGGGCGAGTCGGGTGGCGGGAAGTCGACCATCGCGCACCTGCTGCTGGGTCTGTACCCGGTGACGAGCGGACGCATCGAGGTGTTCGGACAGGACGTCGCCGGGCTGGACCTGGCCGTGCTGCGCGGGCGGATCGCCACCGTGTTCCAGGAGCCGAGCCTGTTCTCCGGGACGGTGCGCGAGAACATCGCCTACGCGGACCCCGACGCCTCCGACGAGCGCGTCCGGGCCGCCGCCAAGGCCGCGTACGCGCACCGGTTCGTGGAGGCGTTCGACGACGGCTACGACCAGGTGATCGGCGAGCGGGGGCTGCGGCTGTCCGGCGGGCAGAGGCAGCGGATCGCGGTGGCGCGGGCCGTGCTGAAGGACGCGCCGATCCTCGTGCTGGACGAGGCCACCTCCGCACTGGACACGAAGTCAGAACGGCTCGTGCAGGCGGCCCTCGAGGACCTGATGGTGGGGCGGTCGAGCCTGATCGTGGCGCACCGGCTGAGCACGATCGCGTCCGTGGACCGGATCGTCACGCTGCGCGGCGGGCAGGTGCAGGAGATCGGGACCCCGGCCGAGCTGGCCGCGTCCGGCGGGATCTACGCGCAGCTGCTCGAGCTGCAGAGGGCCGGCACCCAGGAGGCCCGGAAGATGCTGAAGGAGTACGGGCTGAGCGGGTGATCCCGGAATCTTCTGCGGATCCGACCCTTCTGGGCGCCGCGCGGCGGCCCGGAAGGGTCAGATGTGCAACGGATTCCCCGCGCGCGGCAGGACGCCCACGACGACGTCGCCCCGACTCCGCCGCATGGCCTGTGGACAACCCGACCCGCCGGCGTCGGGAGCGAGCAGGATCGGGGCCATGCGCGTGCCCGGACCCTTCCCCGCCCACCTCCAGGACGCCCCGTTCACGCGGGCGCAGGCGCTGGCCGCCGGGGTGTCCGGGTCGCGGCTGCGCAGCCGGGACGTCGAACGCGTCGCGCACGGCCACTACCGCTGGATCGGCCCCGTCACCGGGGCGACGCCGCCCGCGCGTCCCCTCGCCACCGAGCTGTCCCGGCTGCAGGACCTGGCGGCGATGCGTCCCGACGTCGTGGTGACCGGAGAGTCCGTGGCCCGGCTGCTGGGCTGGCCCCTCCCGGACGACGTGAAGGCCCGGGTGCGTCCTACCGTCCTGCGGTCCCGCACCCGCCGGGTGCTGCGGGAGCCCGGCGTGCGCACCCGGCTCGTGGACCTAGACCGCGTCCTCGTGCGGAGGGACCGGCTGCACGGGCTGCGATGGACCTCGCACGCCGACACCTGGTTCCACCTGGCCACCGTCCTGGACCGAGACGCGCTCGTGGCGGTCGGAGATCGGCTGGCACGGGAGGACGAACGGCGGGGGAAGGTCGCGCTGGCCACCCGCCGGGAGCTCGGCGCCGCGCTCGAGCGGCACACCGGCGAGGCCGGGATCGTGCGGGCGCGGGAGGCGCTCGCGCTCGTGCGCACCGGTTCCGACTCCCCGGCCGAGACCGAACTGCGCCTGGCGCTGATGGCCGCGGGGCTGCCCGAGCCGGACCTGCAGATCGAGCTCTGGGACCCGGACTACTCGCTGTGGCACCCCGCCAGCGCGGACCTCGGCTACCGGCGGTGGCGGATCGCGATCCACTACGAGGGCAAGACCCACGACGGCGCCGCGCAGGTCGGCAAGGACACCCGCCGGGACGCGGTGTTCCTGCGTCAGGGCTGGCTCAACATCCGGGTGGCGGGGACGGACCGGTGGCGGGGATTCGTCGAGACGGCGGGGCTGGTGCGGGCCGCGATCGCGGAGCGTGGCGGTCTCGACGCCGGTGGCGCGGAGGATCGTCTGCGGAACTGACCCTTCTGGGGCGGGAGCGGACGTCCAGAAGGGTCAGGGGCGCAGAAGATTCCGGAAGGCCGACGACGGCGCCGCGTCACGCGACGACGCACCGCGGCCCCGCTCTTACCATGACGGGATGACCGCACCGGATCCCGCCCCCACCGACGCCCGCCGCGCGGAAGACCGCTCCGCGCGCATCGCCGTCACCGTCTTCCCGCTGCTGGTGCTCGCCGCCGCGCTCGTGGGCTTCCTCGCCCCGACCGCCGCGAAGACGCTGCTGCCCCAGGTGAACCTGTTCCTCGGGATCATCATGTTCGGCATGGGCCTGACGCTGACCCTTCCGGACTTCGGCCTCGTCGCCCGCCGGCCGCTGCCCGTGCTGCTGGGCGTGGTGGCGCAGTACGCGATCATGCCGCTGCTGGGGCTCGGCGTCGCCGTCGTGCTCCAGCTGCCGCCCGAGCTCGCGGCGGGCGTGATCCTCGTGGGCTCGACCCCGGGCGGCACGTCCTCGAACGTGGTCAGCTATCTCGCCCGCGCCGACACAGCCCTCTCCGTGGCCATGACCTCCGTGTCCACGCTCCTGGCTCCGCTACTCACGCCGCTGCTCACCCTGTGGCTGGCCGGCCAGTACATGGCCGTCGACGGCGGCGCCATGGCCAAGTCCATCGTGAACATCGTGCTCCTGCCGGTCCTGGGCGGACTCGTCGTGCGCCTGCTGCTGCGCCGCGTCGTCGACCGCGTGCTGCCCGCCCTGCCGTGGGTCTCGGTGGTGTTCATCGCGCTGGTGGTGGCCGCCGTCGTCGGCAACAGCGCCTCCCGCGTGCTGTCGGCGGGCCTGCTGGTGTTCGCAGCGGTGGTGCTGCACAACGGGCTCGGCTACCTGCTCGGCTACGGCGCGGCGAAGCTGTTCCGGCTGCCCACGCCCGTGGCGCGCACGGTCTCGATCGAGGTCGGCATGCAGAACTCGGGCCTGGCCGCGGGCCTCGCCGCGCAGTACATCTCGCCGGCGGCGGCCCTGCCGGGCGCCGTGTTCTCGATCTGGCATAACCTCTCCGGGGCCGTGCTCGCGATGGCCTACCGCCGTTCCGACGGCCGCAGGGCCGCGGGCGCCCCCGGCTCGGCCCCGGCGAATCGTCTGCGGAACTGACCCCTCCGAGGCGGGATCGGACCCCCAGAAGGGTCAGTTCTGCAGACGATTCCGGACGGTCGACGACGACGCCGGCCGCCGGGCAGCGCGCGAGTGAGGGCCGTGGCGCGGCCCGCTCACACCGCGGCCCGCCCGCTCACACCGCGGCCAGGCCCGCTCACACCGCGGCCAGGCCCGCTCACACCGCGGCCAGGCCCGCTCACACCGCGGCCAGGCCCGCCACGGGGCTCAGCCGGGCCGCCCGACGCGCGGGCAGCAGCGACGCCGCCAGGCCGGCCAGCGCCGCCACGGCCACCACCAGCACGAGCTCGAGCCACGGCACGGCCGGGCGCACCGCGGTCCCGGCGCCCGCGGTCGCGGAGAGGTCGGCGAGGACCAGCTGCGCCCCCGCCCAGCCGTAGAACACCCCGAGGGCGCAGCCCAGCACGGCGGCCACGGCGGCGATCAGCACGGCCTCGATCGCGATCGTCCCGCGCAGTCCGCCTCGCGTCAGGCCGAGGGCCCGCAGCAGCGCGTTCTCGCGCGTCCGTTCGATCACGGACAGGCTCAACGTGTTCGCCACCCCGATCAGCGCGATCAGCACGGACACCGCCAGCAGCGCCACCACGATCCCGAGCATCGCGTCGATGATCCGGGCGTAGAGCGCGCGCTCGCCGGCCCCGCCGTCGATCACGGCCGCCCCGGTGCCCGCGGCCCGGGTCACGTCCTCGCTCAGGCCCTGCAGGCGGTCGACGGGGACACCGGGGTCGAGCGCGACGAGCAGCTGGCCCGGCACGGCGGCGCCCGCGGCCCCGTCCCACCCGGCCTCGCGCAGCGGCTCGGCCGCCACGTACACGCCGGAGCTCAGCGAGCCCGCGCGCACCGGGACGAACGTCCGCTCGGCCCCCGCCACCTGCCCGCGGACCTGATCCGTGTCGACCCAGTCGGGCACGAGCGCCGTGCCGGGGTCGCCGAGGCCGGTCACGCCCTCGGGCAGGCGCGCGACGACGGCGCGCAGGTCCGCGGCCGGCGTCGCCAGCACGGGGGACCCGTCCTCCGTGGCGCCCACCGAGGTGGCCAGGGCCACCGCCTGCACGTCCGCCGTCGCGGCGACGGCCTCGGCCGCACGGGCCGGGTCCGCGTCGGCGGGCAGCTGCACCACGAGGTCCACCGGGTAGGCGGTGTCCAGGGCGAGGGCCGTCTGCTCCTGGGCGGTGCGCCCGCCGGTGAGGAACAGCGCCACGAGGGTGGTGCCCACGAGCAGGGCCGCGGCGGTGGCGGCGGTCCGGGACCGGTGGCGCACCGCGTTCAGCCCGGCCAGGCGACCGGGGACGCCGGCCGGACGGGCCAGCACCGCCGCCCCCCGCACCGCGGCGGGCACGAACAGCCGCGCCAGCAGCAGCACGCCCACGAAGGACAGCGCGCCGCCGCCGATCGCCGAGACCGGCTCCCTGACCGACACGCCCCCCAGCATGAGCGCGGTGCCACCGACGGCCAGCGCCAGTCCGATCGCCGTGCGGACCCGGCCGCCGCGCGATGCGGCGGTCACCTCGTCCCTGGGCCGCAGGGCCTTGAGCGGGGCGACGCGCGTCGCGGCCACCGCGGGGGCCAGCGCGGCCACGACCGTCACCGCCACGCCCACGGCCACCGAGACGGCGAGCCCTGCCGGGTGCAGCCCGAACGTGAGGAACGGCAGGTCCAGCATCGCGCGGGCGGCCGCGGCCACGCCGGCCACGATCGCCACGGCGAGCCCGGCGCCCAGCACGGAGCCCACCACGCCCACGACGGCGGCCTCGGTCAGCACGGACGCCCGCACCTGGGCCGTCGTCGAGCCGATGGTGCGCAGCAGCGCGAGGTCACGGGTGCGCTGGGCCACGAGCACCTGGAAGGTGTTCGCAATGACCAGCGCGGTCACCAGCAGGGCCAGCGCCGCGAAGCCGCCGAGCACCCAGCCCAGCAGGTCGGTGCCGCCGCTCAGCTGCGTCACCACCGAGCGCACGGCCTCGTCCGGGGCCGCGACGTCGACGTCCACCCCGGCCGCGGCGGCCTCGGCGCGGGCGGCCTCGGCGACGGCGGGGACGTCAGCCCCGTCGGCCAGGCGCAGCAGCAGGTGGGGGGTGAACCCGGCCTCCCCGTCCTGGCCCTGCACCGCGGTCAGCGCCGCGGGCGAGGCCCACACCTGCGCCTGCCCGGAGAGCATCGGGTCCGGGGAGGGCTGGGTCAGGCCCGTGACCACCGCGTCGACCGGCGTGGTGGTCGAGTCGGGCCCGGACTCGCTCGCCAGCGCGACGACGTCGCCCACGGCCACCCCGTGCCGGTCCGCGGTCTGCGCGTCGAGGGTGACGCCGCGGGCGTCGTCGGCGGCGGGCAGGGCGCCGGCGGTCACGGTCAGGCCCGCCAGGGCCGGGTCGCGGGGCAGGGGCATCACCGCGGCGCCGAACTCGGCGTCCGCGGCGCGGGCCGCCGCCCACGCCATCCGCAGGGCGTACGCCTCCTCGACGCCGTCCAGGCGGGCCAGCGGGCCGGGCTCGGCGGAGGTGCCGGCGAGGTCGGAGACGTCCTCGGACCCGCCCGGCAGGACCACGAGGTCGGCGCCGGCGTAGGTGCTGCCGAGCGTGGCGCGCAGGGTGGCCTGCGCCGTCGAGGAGACGAGGAAGGAGGCCGCGAGGAACAGGGTGCCGATCAGGATGGCCAGCACCAGGGAGACGTAGCGGCGCGGCTGGGTGCGCAGCTGGGAGAGGGCGACGGTCCACATGGTCAGCGCACCCCGCCCTCGGCCGGGGCGGACAGGGCGGTCAGGGCCGCGGTGACGGACTCGACCGTGGGGTCCACGAGCTCGCCGGCCAGCCGGCCGTCCGCGAGCAGCACGACGCGGTCGGCGGCGGAGGCCGCCACGGGGTCGTGGGTGACCATGATGACGGTCTGGCCCATCTCCCGCGCGGACCGGCGCAGCAGGCCGAGCACCTCGGCGGAGGTGGCGGTGTCCAGGTTGCCGGTGGGCTCATCCCCGAACACGACGTCCGGTCGGGTGAGCAGGGCGCGGGCCACGGCGACGCGCTGCTGCTGGCCGCCCGAGAGCTCGTGCGGCCGGTGGCCCAGCCGGTCTGCGAGGCCCAGGGTGCGGGTGATCTCGTCCAGCCAGGCGCGGTCCGGGGTGCGGCCGGCCAGCTCGAGCGGCAGCACGATGTTCTGTTCGGCCGTGAGCGTGGGCACGAGGTTGAAGGCCTGGAACACGAAGCCCACGCGGTCGCGACGCAGCCGGGTCAGGGCGGTGTCGTCCAGCCCGGTGATCTCGGTGCCGCCGATCCTCACGGAGCCCGAGGTCGGCGCGTCCAGCCCGGCCAGGCAGTGCATGAGCGTCGACTTGCCCGAGCCCGAGGGCCCCATGATCGCGG
This sequence comes from Micrococcus sp. KRD077, assembly GCF_017168505.1. Taxonomy (NCBI): domain Bacteria; kingdom Bacillati; phylum Actinomycetota; class Actinomycetes; order Micrococcales; family Micrococcaceae; genus Micrococcus; species Micrococcus sp. KRD077. The sequence continues at coordinate 14,093 of NZ_JABFAZ010000089.1, forward strand.
TGAACGCGCCCGAGGCGAAGTCCACGTCCACCCCGCGCAGGGCGTGCACCTGCGCGTCACCGCGCCCGTAGGCGCGGGTGAGGCCGCGGGCGCAGACGGCGGGCGCCGTCGTCGTGGTGGCGGACGACGACGGCGTGCCCGGCCCCGGCGCGACGGGGCCGGGGGTCGTGGGGGAGAAGGGG
>NZ_JABFAZ010000090.1:0-443 GCF_017168505.1 Micrococcus sp. KRD077
TCTTCGTATATCGTTGTACTGACAATAGCTGGGAACATGTTTTCATATTGTCCGTATTGATTGATAACACGGCCACAGTAATTAGGATTGAGGATAATATTACGCACTTGATAAGGCTTGCGATTAATGAAGTTATCATCAGCTTCTAAGTATTGCGCAATTTTTTTATAACCATAACCTTGAAGGTAATAATTGAACACAGCTTTTACTGTTGGTGACTTTACTGTGTCTATCGTGAAAGTACCATTATGATAGTGATACCCAAAGGGCGCATGTGTTGTAATTAGTTTACCTTGTCTCGCTTTTTCTTTGATTCCATTTTTGACTTGTTCGCCTATATTATCAGATTCTAGTTCGGCCAAGCTGATGAAAATATTGAGTTTGAGCCGATCGAATGCTTTATCCATGTCGAAGTAGCCATCATGAACGCTTAAGATATGAAC
>NZ_JABFAZ010000091.1:0-6645 GCF_017168505.1 Micrococcus sp. KRD077
GGCGGGGAGGGTGGAGGTCCGAGGCATGCCCGCCACTCTAGTCGGGCTATCCTGGGAGGTCATTGACGACCACGTCCTCCGCCGTCCCCTCCGGGCGCACGGCCAGGCTGGTCCCACCGATGCCGCGGCGCACCGCCACGCCGGTGCCGGACCCCGCCGACCCGAGACGAGAGCACGGCCGCCCCTGCGGCGCCGGCCCGACGCGGTGGACCCACATGACGAGGAGCAGGTGACGCACATGCCCACCGGGCGCATCAAGTTCTACGACTCGACCAAGGGCTTCGGGTTCGCCCAGACGGACGAGGGCGAGGAGGTCCACGTGCCCGCCTCGGCCCTGCCGGCCGGGGTGACCGAGCTGCGCGGAGGCACCCGCGTGGAGTTCGGCGTGGCCGAGGGCCGCCGCGGCAAGCAGGCGCTCTCGCTGCGCGTGCTCGACGCCGCACCCTCGGTGGTCCGCAACCACCGACCCGGCGCCACCGAGATGGCCGTCCTCATGGAGGACCTCATCACGTGGCTGGACCAGACCTCCAACGGCCTGCGCCGCGGCCGCTACCCCCAGCGCGCCCAGGCGCAGAAGATGGCGCAGGTGCTGCGCCGTGTCGCCGACGATCTGGAGGCCTGAGCCATGACCACCCACGACGACGCCCCGCGCGTCGACCACCGGAGCCCCGACGCCGAGCCCGCGCCCGCGGAGGAGAGGGCGGCCGTGCCGCCCGCGCGTCGCCGGGCCCCGCGCCGCGACGAGCTGCTCGCCGCCGCCGTGGACGCCGCCCGCGCGGGGCTGGCCGGGCTGGCCGCCCCGGACGAGGTGGGGGAGCACGTGGACGTGCTCGTGGACGACGACCGGCTCCTGACGCACCGCTTCGCGTGCCGCATGCCCGGCTACGCGGGCTGGCTCTGGTACGTGACGATCGCCCGGGCCCCACGCGCTAAGCAGGTCACCGTGTGCGAGACGGGCCTCATGGCGGGGGAGGGTGCGCTCGTGGCGCCCCCGTGGGTGCCGTACGCCGAGCGGGTGAACGAGGAGGAGCGCGAGCGGCTCAAGGCCGTGGCCGAGGGCCGCGTGCCCGGCTCCCCGGCGCCCGAGGCCGCGCCGGACGACCGCGGCTGAGACGGCGCGCCCCGGCTGACCCGCCGGGGCGGACACGCAACGGGCCCGCGGTGGAGTCCCCCGCGGGCCCGTGTCCCCGTCCGGGGACGGCTCAGGCCAGGCGCTCGACCACGTGGTCGATGCAGCGCAGCAGTGCCGCGACGTCCTCGGGCTCGATCGCGGCGAAGGTCGCGATCCGCAGCTGGTTCCGGCCGAGCTTGCGATAGGGCTCCACGTCCACCACGCCGTTCGCGCGCAGGGCCTGGGCGACCGCCGCCGCGTCGACGTCGTCGGAGAAGTCGACGGTGCAGACCACGGCGGAGCGGTCCTCGGACCGGGCCACAAAGGGCGTGGCGAAGGACGACGCCTCGGCCCACGCGTACACGCGCGAGGAGGAGTCGGCGGTGCGGGCGGTCATCGCGTCCAGCCCGCCCTGACCGTTCATCCAGCGCAGCTGCGCGTCCAGCATGACGAGCGTGGCCAGCGCGGGCGTGTTGTAGGTCTGGTCCTTGAGGGAGTTCTCCACGGCCGTGGCCAGGTCCAGGAACGCCGGGATCCACCGGCCGGACTCCTTGATCTCCGCGACCCGCGCCAGGGCCCGCGGGGAGAACAGCGCGAGCCACAGACCGCCGTCGGACGCGAAGTTCTTCTGCGGCGCGAAGTAGTACACGTCCGCCTCGGACACGTCCACCGGCAGGCCGCCCGCGGCCGAGGTGGCGTCGACGACGACCAGCGCGTCCTCGTCGATGCCCGCGGGGCGGACGACGGGCGCCATCACGCCGGTGGAGGTCTCGTTGTGCGGCCACGCGTACACGTCGACCCCGGCCACGGCCTCCGGCTCGGGGCGGGTGCCCGGCTCGGAGGTGCGGATGTCCGACGGCGCCAGGAACGGCGCCTGGTCGGTGGCCTTGGCGAACTTCGAGCCGAACTCGCCGAAGCTCAGATGCTGGGCGCGCTCGCGGACCAGGCTGAAGGCGGCCGCGTCCCAGAACGCGGTGGAGCCGCCGACGCCGAGGATCACCTCGTAGCCCTCCGGCGCCGAGAACAGCTCGGCGACGCCCGACCGGACGCTCGCCACCAGGTCCTCGACCGGCTTCTGACGGTGCGACGTGCCGAGCAGCCCGGCTGCGTCCTGGAGCGCGCTCAGCTGCTCGGGGCGGACCTTGGAGGGGCCGGCGCCGAAGCGGCCGTCGGCCGGCAGCAGGTCCTGGGGGATGGTGATCTCGGCGGGGGAGGTCATGCGTGCTCCTGACGCTTCGGGGTCGCGGGTCGCGCCCATTCTCCCGCGCCCGGGACCACCGGCCGTCCACGTGACTCACGCCTCGCTAGGATGTCCGGGACGAAGAGCCCGAGGGAAGAGGACGTGCCATGACGGATCTGATCGACACCACCGAGATGTACCTGCGCACGATCCTCGAGCTCGAGGAGGAGGGCATCCCCCCGCTGCGCGCCCGCATCGTCGAGCGTCTGGAGCACTCCGGCCCCACCGTCTCCCAGACCGTGGCCCGCATGGAGCGGGACGGGCTGGTGCACGTGGGCGCGGACCGTCGGCTGGAGCTGACCGTGGCGGGCCGCGAGCGGGCCGTGTCCGTGCTGCGCAAGCACCGCCTGGCCGAGCGCCTGCTCGCGGACGTGATCGGCCTCGAGTGGGAGCTCGTCCACGAGGAGGCCTGCCGCTGGGAGCACGTGATGAGCGACCAGGTGGAGCGCCGCCTGCTCACGCTGCTGGAGAACCCCACCGAGACCCCCTACGGCACCCCGATCCCGCCCCGGCCCGAGCAGGCCTCCGCCGAGGACTGGAGCCGCGACATGGGCCTGGCGGGCGCCCGGCTCTCCGAGGAGGCCGCCACCGCCGGCCGGTTCCGCGTCCGCGGGCTGGCCGAGGGCGTGCAGACCGACCCCGAGCTGCTGGCCCAGCTGGCCGGCGCCGGCGTGACCCCCGGCCGCGTGGTGCGTGCCGAGGCCGCCCGCGACGCCGGGTACATCCGGGTCGAGGGCGAGGCGGAGGACGGCGCGGCCGCGGACGGCGGGGCCCTCGAGCTGGCCGAGGCCACGGCCGCGCACGTGTGGGTCGAGCGTCTCGACGGCTGAGGCGCGGCGCGCCGTCGTCGTGCGTGACGGGGGCGTGATGGCCCGGTGACGGGCCGGTGAACCTCTTCCGCCGCCGCAGGCGACACGCGGCGCGCCGATGCACCCGCGTCTAGCGTGGAGACACGACGCCCCTGTGTCCCCACGCTTCCGAGGCCCCCGATGCGCACACTTGTCCTCAACGCCGGCTACGAACCCCTCTCGGTCGTCTCCGACCGCCGGGCGCTGCTGCTCGTGGCCACCGGCAAGGCGAGCGTGCTCGAGGACGCCGGTGACCCGATGCGCAGCCCCACCCGCGCGTGGGGCCGACCCCTCGTGATCCTGCTGCACCAGTACATCCGGGTGCCCCACACGGATGCGGCCCCGGTCTCCCGCAAGGGCGTGCTGCGCCGGGACGGACACCGCTGCGCCTACTGCGGCGCCCACGCCACCACCGTGGACCACGTGCGGCCGCGCTCGCGGGGCGGCGAGAACTCGTGGGAGAACCTCGTGGCCTGCTGCCTGCGCTGCAACGGGGCGAAGGCGGACCGCTCGCTCGAGGCCCTGGGCTGGCGGCTGCGGGTGGAGCCGGTGCGCCCGCGCGGGGCCCAGTGGCGGATCCGCGAGCTGGAGCGGCCCGCCGAAGCGTGGCGGGACTACCTGCGCCTGGCGGCCTGACGCCGGAAGCGGAATCGCGCCCGCCCGTGCCCGGCGGTTCCTAGACTCTCCAACGGTCGAGAGAGCGGAGGGGCCCATGAGCATGGAGTCGGCGGCACGGATGTCCATGATGCGGATGACCCGCGGGCAGTCCGACGCCCAGCAGAGCCTCGCCCGCGGCACGGTGCGCCGGACCATCGCGTTCGCGGGCCGGTACCGCACCCGCCTGATCGTGTTCGTCGCGGCGTCCATCGTGGGCGCGGTGCTCGGCGTGGCCTCGCCCGTGCTGGCCGGCGACGTCGTCAACGCGATCACCGGCGGCGCGGACCGCGGGCTCGTGGTGCGGCTGGCCCTGCTGATCGCCCTCGTGGCGGTGCTCGACGCGGCGCTGTCCGTGTTCACCAAGTGGCTCTCCGCCGGGCTGGGGGAACAGGTCATCTACGACCTGCGCACCGCCGTGTTCGACCACGTGCAGCGCATGCCGGTGGCGTTCTTCCAGCGCACCCGCACCGGCGCGCTCGTCTCGCGCCTGAACAACGACGTGATCGGGGCGCAGTCGGCGATCTCGCGGACGCTCTCCGGCGTCGTCGCGAACGTGGTGTCCGTCGCGCTGACCCTGGGCGTGATGGTGGCCACCAGCTGGCAGGTCACCGTCCTGTCCCTCGTGATGCTGCCGCTGTTCCTGCTGCCGGCCCGGGCGGTCGGCTCGAAGCTGGCGGGCCTGTCCCGCGAGCGGGCCGGGCACAACGCGGCCATGGGCGACCAGATGACCGAGCGGTTCTCCGCTCCCGGCGCCACACTCATCAAGCTCTTCGGCCGCCCCGCCGCCGAGTCCGCCGAGTTCGCCCGCCGCGCGGACCGCGTGCGCGCCACCGGCGTGGACATCTCCGTGCGCCAGGCCGTCTTCACCACGCTGCTCACCCTGGTCTCCGCGCTCGCGCTCGCGGCCGTGTACGGCGTGGGCGGGCTCCAGGCGATCGCGGGCACCCTCGACGCCGGCGACGTCGTCACCCTCGCCCTGCTGCTGACCCGCCTGTACGCCCCCCTGACCGCGCTGGCGAACGCCCGCGTGGAGATCATGAGCGCGCTCGTGAGCTTCGAGCGCGTGTTCGAGGTCCTGGACCTGGAGCCGCTCATCACGGAGCCCGCGCGGCCCGCGGCCCTGCCGGAGGGGCCCCTGTCCGTGCGGCTGCGGGACGTGCGCTTCGCCTACCCCACCGCGGAGCAGGTGTCCCTGGCCTCCCTCGAGGAGGTCGCCGTGCTGGACACGCGCGGCGGCGAGGAGGTGCTGCACGGGATCGACGTGGCCGTGCCCGCCGGGGCCACCGTGGCCCTCGTGGGCTCTTCGGGTGCGGGCAAGTCCACCATCGCCTCGCTCGTCACGCGCCTGCACGACGTCACCTCCGGCGCCGTCGAGATCGGCGACGTGGACGTGCGGGACCTCGCGTTCGCGGACCTGCAGCGGGCCGTGGGCATGGTGACCCAGGACGGCCACCTCTTCCACGAGACCGTGCGCGCCAACCTGACGCTGGCCCGCCCCGACGCGACGGACGAGCAGCTGTGGGACGCCGTCGAGCGGGCCCGCCTGCGCCCCGTGGTCGAGGCGCTGCCGGACGGGCTGGATACCGTGGTCGGCGAGCGCGGCTACCGCCTCTCCGGCGGCGAGCGGCAGCGCATGACGATCGCGCGGCTGCTGCTGGCGGCCCCGCGCGTCGTGGTGCTGGACGAGGCGACGGCGGCGCTGGACTCCACCAACGAGCGCGCCATCCAGGAGGCGCTGGGGGAGGCGCTGGCCGGGCGGACCGCGATCGTGATCGCGCACCGGCTCTCCACCGTGCGCAACGCGGACGAGATCCTCGTGGTCGAGGCCGGGCGGATCGTGGAGCGCGGCACGCACGCCGAGCTGCTCGCGGCGGACGGACGGTACGCGGAGCTCTACACCACGCAGTTCGCCGACGCGGAATGAGGCGGCGGCCGGACCGGCCACCCGGGTGCCCCAGGCCGGAATCGAACCGACGGCCTACCCTTTAGGAGAGGGTCGCTCTATCCAACTGAGCTACTGGGGCGCGGACCGCGCGTCGCGCGCGCCGGTCCGGTGAGCGAGTCTAGCCGAGCCTTTCAGGCCGCCCGCGCGGCGCGACCACGACGGCGCCGCCCGGCCCACAGCATCACGGCCACCGCCAGCGCGAGCAGCGCCAGCAGGACCCAGCGGGTCAGCGTCAGGGCGGCGGCCAGGCCGGTGCCCGGGCCGCCGGCGGCGATCGCCTGCTCGATCGCGATGTTCTCGCAGATGTCCACGACCGCGAACAGCACGCCCAGCCCGAAGACGGCCCACTTGGCGCCGACGGGACGCAGGCGCCATGCGCCGACCGCGGTGACCGTCAGTGCCACGGCGATCGGGAAGATCACGCCGGCCGTCTTGTGCACCCAGTTCAGCTGGCCGCGGGCGTCCTCGTCCATGACCGCGGAGAGCGCGCGGATGTGGTCCTGCCCGTAGAACAGCAGGGAGTCCGGCATCGCCAGGCCGCCGCTGAGCTGGGTCATCTGCTGCAGCACCAGCAGATGGAGGTACGCGCCCACGAGCAGGGTGGTCACGATCAGCGCGCTCACCGGGATCGCCGGGCTGCCCTCGCGCTCAGCGGCCGCGGCGAGGTCCTCACGGACGTTGACGTCCCGCAGCGTGGGACGGGAGCGCGGGGACTCGGCGACCGGGCGCGCGGCGGGCCGCGACGGGCGCGGACGGGACTTGCGGGACTTCTGGGACACGGGGCACCTCCGCGGTCCATCCTCCCAGACCGGCCGAGCCGGTCCGGTCCCGCCCAGCCCCGCCC
>NZ_JABFAZ010000092.1:0-8401 GCF_017168505.1 Micrococcus sp. KRD077
GGGGCAGGCGGCGTGGACGTCTCCGACGGTGCGGGTGACTGATCCGCGGCGCCGCGGGCGGACGCCGAGTCCACGGGAGCCTCCGCCAGGAACAGGCGCCGGACCCCCAGCAGTACCGCGACGCACACGGCGCCGTTGAGCCCCAGGTGCAGGGCCGCGGGGCCGCCCACGGTGATGACCGCCGCACCGAGCCCGGCACCAGCGGCCGCTCCGAGGCTCCAGCCGGCGTGCATGGTCGTGAGCACGGGCCGGGCCAGCCGGGTCTACACCTGCAGGCCCTGCGCGTTCTGGGCGGTGTCCACGACGGCGTCGAGCACGCCCGAGGCCACGACGAGGCCCGCGAAGACCCACAGCAGCCAGGCCGCGGCCGTGCCCGCACCGTGCCCGGCCCCCGCGCCCGCCCCGGCGATGTCGAGGACGAGACCGGCCGCCGTCGTGAGCAGGGCGATGGCCACGCTGCCGGCGAGCATGACCCGGCGGGCGCCGAACCGGCGCAGGATCGGCGCGGGCAGGGGCCCGGCGAGCGTGCCGCCCACGGCGAGCGCGATGACGAGCAGGCCGAACGCGGCCGGGTCCAGGCCGAACGCGGCCTTGGCCTCCGGGTAGTGCGGGATGAGCGCGCCGAGCAGGGCGCCGTTCGTCGCGAAGGCGGCGGTGACGGCCCAGCGCGCGCGACGGGCTCGGGCGAAGCCGTCGTCGGCGGCCGGGAGGTGCGGCGCGGCCTCGCTCATGCATCCCAGCCGAGCAGGCGCCAGACCTCCGCCCAGCCGGCGAAGATCTTCGCGTTGTACTCGACCCCGAGCTGGTTGGGGTTGGCGAACAGGACCCAGTCGGCGGCGGCGACGGCGTCGTCGGCGGCGAGCTTCTCCGCCACCTCCTCGGCGGACCCGGCATAGGTCGGGCCGGAGCGGGCGGCGCCGCCCTCGAGCATGCCGGAGGAGTCGCGCGAAGCCCGCTCCCGGCCGAAGTACAGCTCGTCCTCCCGGTCCTGGATGACGAACGCGGAGCGCGTGACCGCCGTGCGGCCCGGGCCCGTGTGGCCGGCCGCGGCGAAGGCCTCCCGGTAGCGGGCGATCTGGTCGGCCTGCTGCACGTGGAAGGGTCGGCCGTCGTCCTGCAGGAGCAGGGTGGAGGAGAGCATGTTGTAGCCATCCCGCCCCGCCTCGACCGCCGACGGCGTGGACCCCGACCCCCACCAGATGCGGTCCGCGAGCCCGGGGGAGTGCGGCCCGATCCGCAGCGGCTGCGAGCTGTGCGCCCAGCCGGAGGTGAGGTCCGGCGTTGCGATGCCCTCACCGCGCACGGCCGAGAGGAACCGGCGTCCGCGCTCTCGGGTCACGTCGGCCCAGGTCTGCCCCTCGTCGAGGGCGTAGCCGAACTGCGCCTGGCCGTCGAGGGCGGCCTCGGGTGAGCCGCGGGAGACGCCGAGCTCGAGCCGGCCGCCGGAGATGAGGTCCGTGGTGGCCGCGGCCTCGGCCATGTACAGGGGGTTCTCATAGCGCATGTCGGGCTTGTGGCGTTGGTGCGACCGGCTCTGCCGTTTACAGGTACCGGCAGACCTGGTCCGCGCTGCACGAGTCGGGGTCGGGCTGCGCGGCGTCGCGTCTGAGCTCGGTGATGGTGTCGCGCAGCGCGGCGAGCTGGGCGATCTGCTGCTCGATCTCGGCGAGGCGTGCGTCGAGGAGGTCGCGCACGTGCTCGCAGGGAGCAGCGCCGTCGTCGCGGATGTCGAGGATCTGGCGGATCTGGGCGAGGGTGAGGCCCGCGGCCTGGCCGCGGTGGACGAAGTCGATCCGGGCGGCCGTCTCGGGCGCGTAGTCGCGGTATCCGGACGGCGTGCGCTCGGCCGGCGGCAGCAGGCCCTGCTCCTCGTAGAACCGCAGCGTCTTCGCCGTCGTTCCCGCCCGCTCGGCGAGTTCCCCGATGCGCATCGCAGGCCCCCTCTTCTTTCGGCAGAAGTCCTCTTGACCTTCCCCTGCACTGGAAGGTCCAGTATGGCTGAGACAGACCGGAAGACCAAGTGTTGACAGGAGCTGCGATGCCCACGAAGTACGACCTCGCCATCATCGGATCGGGCGGTGGTGCGTTCGCCGCCGCGATCCGCGCGACCACGCTCGGCAAGTCGGTGGTGATGATCGAGCGCGGGACGCTGGGCGGCACCTGCGTGAACACCGGCTGCGTGCCGTCGAAGGCCCTGATCGCCGCGGCCGACGCACGGCACTCCGCGGCCGACGCCGCCGACCGGTTCCCGGGGATCGCGACGACGGCGGGGCCGGTGGACATGCCCGCCCTGATCGCCGGGAAGCAGGCGCTGGTCGAGTCGCTGCGGGGCGAGAAGTACGCCGACGTCGCCGACTCCTACGGGTGGGCCGTCCGCCGCGGCGACGCCGCGTTCGCCGGCACCCCCGACGCTCCGGTCCTCCAGGTCGCCGGGGACGACGGCAGCACCGAGACGATCGAGGCCGGGCACTTCCTGGTGGCGACCGGCTCTCGGCCGTGGGCCCCGCCGATCGACGGCCTGGACGAGACCGGGTACCTGACCTCGACCACGGCGATGGAGCTGACCGAACTCCCTGAGTCCCTGCTCGTGCTCGGCGGCGGCTACGTCGCCCTGGAGCAGGCGCAGCTGTTCGCCCGGCTCGGCTCCCAGGTCACCGTGCTGGTCCGGTCCCGGCTCGCGTCGAAGGAGGAGCCGGAGGTGTCCAGGACGCTGGAGGAGGTGTTCGCCGACGAGGGCATCCGGGTGGTCCGCCGCGCGCTGCCGACGCGGGTGTCCCGCGACGCCGCGACCGGGCAGGCCGTCGTCACCGCGGACGTCGCCGGGGGGCGGGAGGAGTTCCGCGCCGACCAGGTGCTCGTCGCCCTCGGACGACGACCGGTCACCGACGGGCTCGGCCTCGACAGGGTCGGGGTCGAGACCGGGGACCTCGGCGAGGTGGTCGTCTCCGACCGGATGCAGTCCTCCCACCCGCGGATCTGGGCCGCGGGCGACGTGACCGGCCACCCCGAGTTCGTCTACGTCGCCGCCCACCACGGCACCCTCGTCGCCGAGAACGCGTTCGCCGACGCCGACCGGGCCGTGGACTACGCCCGACTGCCGAGGGTGACGTTCACCGGCCCGGCGATCGGCGCGGTCGGGATGACCGAGAAGGACGTCGTCGCCGCCGGGATCCGCTGCGACTGCCGCGTCCTGCCGCTGCACCACGTGCCCCGCGCACTGGTCAACCGCGACACCCGCGGCTTCGTCAAGATCGTCGTGGACGCCGACACCGGGAAGATTCTCGGCATCACCGCCGTCGCCAAGGACGCCGGCGAGCTCGCCGCCGCCGGGGTCCACGTGCTCGGCAAGACGGTCGCCGAGGTCGCCGACGCCTGGGCCCCCTACCTGACCATGGCCGAGGGCATCCGGATCGCCGCCAAGGCCTTCACCACCGATCCGTCGCTCCTGTCGTGCTGCGCGTGAACGCGCACGCAGACAATCGGGGGGAACGCTCAGCTGGGAGAGGAACAGACGATGAGCGGCGATAAGGACCACGACTCGCATCGCGCGGGCGTGCTTGTCGGTGCTGGGACGGGCTTGCTCCTGTTGGCATGCTGCGCGCTTCCGCTGCTGATCTGCTGCGGCCTGCCTCTCCTCGCCGCGGGCGGAGCCCTCGCAGGTATCGGAGGTTTCCTCGGCAACCCTTGGCTCATCGGTGCCGGGATCGCAGTCGGGGTGGCCGTCACAGCGGCGATCGTCCTCCGGCGACTGCGGCGGCACCGACGTCGCTCGACCGGCTGCTGCGGCAATCGTTCGACTACTGACCGGGGTCAGTAGTTCGAGTGGCTCCAGTCATCGTCGCCAGTTCGGCCACGTCGGCATCCCGCGACCCTTCCAGGTCTCCACGAGGCCAGCAACCCAGCGGACGGACGCGAAGACCCCGTAGCCGGCCGCCGCGAGGCCCGCGGCGATCACGAGCCAGCGCCCGATCCCGAGCCACACGCTACCGTCCACGTCCAGCGCCCACTGAGCGCCTGTGATGAGCCCAGCGATGCCCATCCAGAGCCCGGCGACGACCACCACCACCGGCAGGAGTGCGAGGCACATCGCGGCGGCGGCCGACCAGAGCTGACGGGCCTCCAGCTTCGCCGTGGCAGCGATGATCCGCTCGGCGCGCTCGTTCGATGCGTCGAGGTTTGCCGCGATCGTGGCAGACGCCTCCCCGGCGACCTGTTCGACGGCCTTCACGACTCGCTCCTCGGTGCGCTTTTCGATCCGCTGCACCGCGCCGCCGACCTGGCTGACGAGCTTCTGGTTCGCCGCGGCCTGCGCCTTGAGCCCCTCAATCGCCGATGCCGTAGCCGCGTGATTCCTCTGCGCCTCCGCGACCAAGCTCTGCGACGCGGCGTTCAAGCTCTCGCCGTTGAGACTCTGCGCGAACTCGCCGAGCGTGCTCGCGATCTCGTTCAGCCTGCTCTCGATACTCGCGATCCTCGCGGACGCGTCGCTGGAGGGCGAGGAGGTCGACGCCGAGGCCGTGATCCGCTCCAGCCGCCTCGTCGTCTCCTCGTCCATGACCTTCACGAACCCTGCGAGCTTCTTCTGCTGCTCGGCCAGCCGGTCGAGCCTCGCGTTCTGCGCCTCGACGGCGGCGAGGATCGAGGTCAACGCCTCCATCGTCTCCGGACTGTCGAGCTGCTGCTGCGATCCGCTCTGCGCGTTCTGCTGCTTCAGCCTGTCGAGCGCTGCGCTCATGTTCCTGCTCCTCCTGCTGCTGGTGATAGTCGAAGAACGCCTGCGCGCCCTCCGGGGTGAAGTCCGCCGAGAGTGCGCTCGCGCGCTTGCGGCGCTCGGCGCGTCCGGACTCGCCGCGGCGGTCCTCGATGTAGAGCGTCCAGGTCTCCTGCCCGGCGCGCTTGCCCTTCTTGCTGACGGGGCTGTGCAACCGCATCCGCGGCACCCGCTCCCCGTCATCGCCGAGCTGCTGGTTCTGCTCCTCGATCACCGCTTCGAGACCGGCCTTGTCCACCGCACGGGGATCAGCCAGGGCGGCGCTCATCCGGTCGCCCATCTCGCGGTCGAGCCCGCCCTCGGCGAAGTCCTCGCGGCGCAGCTCCCAGTCCTTCGGCGCGTGCTCCAGACGCTTCACGACCGAGAGACCGTGCTCGCGCATGAGCTCGTCGTTCGCTGACTGAACGCCCCGCTGGTTCCCGGCCTTGCGGTCGTGGAACGTGCGATAGTCCGAGAGCGCCTTCCCCGTCCGATTGCTGTGGTTGATGACCAAGATGTGGTTGTGCGGCTTCTTCCCGCGTCCGTCCACATGGCTCACCACGAGGCAGTCCGCGTTGGGGTGCATCTTCTTCGCGAGCTGGTAACCCAGATCGTTCACCCGCTGCACGTCCTCAGGATTCTTTGGGTCGAACTCGTCGTCGCTGAACGACTGCCTGTAGTGCAGCGCCTCGACGTCACGCTTCGTGTTCTGGGTGAGCGCGCGGGCGCGCGCCGAGAACGCGCCGGGGCCTCCCGGCACGTCGCCCGTGATCGCGACGCCGCGCTCGTCCTCCTTGCCCCGGATGTAGCGCTCGGTGTCGGCGGCGTTGGCGCTCGGACTGTAATGCGTCGTGCTCATGAGGCCGCCCGATCCCCGAGCAGCGCGCGGACCTCGTGCAGCAGCTCGATCAGCTCGGGCACCTCCGCCGACAGCGCCACCGGCTCACCCGCGCGAGCACGGCGGTCCAGGTCGTTGACGTTGATCGCGAGCGGGCGCACCTGGGCGGCCAGCTCCCGAGCATCAGCAGACGCCTGCACGCGCTCCTCGACCCCGAGCAGCTGCGCGGCCACGGCGGCATCCAGCTCCTCGCTCCGAGAGGCGTGCAGGGCATCGCGCACGACGGTCCGCACCCACGTGCTCGGAGCCAGCCCGAGCCGCTTCGCACGAGTGCGAAGCGCCGCGAGCGTGGCGTCATCGAAGCGGGTGTCGAGCCTCCCGCCGCCCCCACGACGACGCTTCGCGCCGCCGTGACTCTGGCGCACAGCCTCCGCATCAGCCCGACCGGTGTTCACCTGGGAGTCGGTCTGCTGCTCCACCTGTACGCCAGAGTGGCAAGCAGTAGCCGTGTCGGACGTTTCGCTGGCGCTCATGTCCTCCCCGGCTGCTTGCGAGGGGCCTCCGGCCCCCTCGACCCCCTGGAAGAGCGCATCGCGTTCGGTGCTCATGCGGCACCTCCGATCAGCGCCAGCGGCACGTCAGGGCTCCGCACCGCGAGCCCACCCAGCAGCTCAGCAACCGCGCCCTCCGCATCATGTTCGGCCGAGGTCTCCGGGCCGTAGGTCAGTTCCCGCGACCCGACGTTCTGGTGGTACGCGTTGCCGTACATACCGGGCGTGTGCGCGGCGGTCGGAACGCTGCACTGGTGCCACTCGTAGGGCTCGATCTTCCCGATGTGCTGCACGAGGTAACGATTGATGTCGTCGGCACGATAGACCTTCACGACCGAGGCCAGCCGGCGGATGAACTGGTCCAGCGCCTCGTCCACGTTGCCCTTCTGGCGGGCGTAGTAGAAGAACTCGACGGGCTCGATCGTCGCCGTGATGACGATGAGGCGCGGGGCGACCTCGCCCTTGTTCTTGTAGCGGGCCTTCGCAGGCGAGGCGTTGTACGGATCGAGCAGCAGCAGCCAGTCGTTCGCATCCATCGCCGAGGCCCGCAGATCGTCCAGCAGCAGCACTTCCTCGCCCCGCCAGTCATCAAGCGGGTTCCCCGTCGCGGCCCGGTAGACCTGCCACCGCTCGCCGTGCGCGTTCGCCGCGTTGATCGCCTCGGTAATGAAGTCCGTGGCGAACCGGGTCTTGCCGATCCCGGCATCCCCATGGACGAACACCACGTGCGTCGAGAACTCACCGGCGCGCAGCTTCGCCGCCGCCCGGTATGCGCGACGCTGGCCGTAGGCCGACAGCGCGTCGTCGATCTCCCGCTGATGCCGCGAGTAGATATCGAACAGCTCGTCCGTGAGCATGATCTGATCCCGCGTGATCTCACCTTGGAGAACGCGCTCCCGCATGTCCTCGAAGTTCTCGGCGACGATCTTCTTCTTCACGTGGGCGCGGCCCTTCAGCCACGTCTCCCGGCGCTGGGCGTCGATCCCGAGGTAGTCAGGCCCACGCACCGTGGCGACCTCCGAAGGCGCGTACTGGTGCTTGTCCGCGTACTTCACGTGCGTCAGATACGACAGCATGTTGTCGAAGGCGTACCGCCCGCGGCCAGGCTTCTCGACGTACTGGGGCTCGACGCCGATGCCGAACGCGAGCCGATCCAGCGGCGCACTCTTCGCACGGCTGGCGAACTTGATCACGGCGTGCAGGTGCTCGGGCTTCGGTTCGACCACCAGGGCCTTCTCCGTGTCACTCCAGACCTCGCGCTCGTCCTTGTCGTGCACGATGCCGTAGGCCTCGACGACCTGGCAGCCGGTGGCCTCGAGCCGCTGCACCACGTAGGCGAGGATCGCCTCGGCACCCTGCTGGAGCAGCGCGGCCCCGTTCGGGTCCTCGGCAGCCCAGGCCCAGTACGACGGATCGAGGTACTGCGTGAGCCCGATGCTCGTCGGGTTGTTCTCCTGCTTAGCCACGGCGACCACCCCCGCCGCGGGCGGCGCGGAGGGCCTCAGAGGGAGTGCGGCGCCTAAATGACCCCCTATTGACCCCCAAATGAGACCCCATATGATCCCGCGGGACCACGCGACGGAGCGAGGGCGGAACAGGCCGCTGACCAGGCATGTTGTTGCAAGGCGCGGCAATCGACAAGCCCTTGCCGCGCCCGTAGGAACGAATGGGGGTCTCGTAACTCTTGGAGTGCGAAGCACGGCTACGGGCAGCCATCACGACGACGGGCAGCCCGCCTTCGGCGGGTGCCAGGCCAGGCCCTCCGGGCGGGGTCAGGTTGGTGGGAGCGGTGCTGAGGTTGAAGCGTCCCGGGTTTCGTGCCGCTCCTATGTGGGTGCCAGCTCTCGGTTGAGGGCGGCGTAGTAGGCAGTCTCGTACTCGGCCGGGGTGGTCATAGCCAGGGACGAGTGGAGCCTTCGATTGTTGTACCACTCGACCCATCCGGCGGTGGCGTACTCGACGTCGGCGATGGTCTTGTACGGGCCGTTGTGGAAGATCGTGGTGGTGATGCACTCGGTCTTGTACAAGCCGATGACGCATTCCATGAGCGCGTTGTCATACGCATCGGCGACGGTCCCGATGGACGCGGCGATGCCCTCGGCGGCCAGGTGCTCGGCGAAGCGAAGGCTCGTGTACTGCGACCCGGCATCGCTGTGCGCGATCAGCTCGCCGGGCTGCACAGGGTGCCCGTGCCGGTCACGGTCCCACAACGCGATCCGCAGCGGGGTCAGGACCAGCGGGGTCGTCTTGGCCGTCGCGGCA
>NZ_JABFAZ010000093.1:0-766 GCF_017168505.1 Micrococcus sp. KRD077
GCCCAGGACCCCGCCCGCGTGCTCGTGGTCGGCGCCGGCCTCGGCACCGGCGTCCAGGCCCTGTGGAGCCTCGCCGCGCAGCAGCTCCCTGAGGACACCGTGGTGGTCGGCTACGACCTGCCCGGCCACGGCGCCTCCGAGCCCCACGCCGAGCCGTTCTCGATGGCGGAGCTGGCGGACGCCGTCGTCGCCGCCGTGCAGGCGCTGCAGGAGGACGGCACCGTTCCCGCGGACCTGCCCGTGCACTTCGCGGGCGTCTCCCTCAACGGGTGCGTGGCGCTGCAGCTGGCCCTGGACCACGCGGACACCGTCTCCGGTGTGGCCGTGATCTGCTCCGCCGCGAAGATCGGCGAGGCGGGGTCCTGGCGCGAGCGCGCCGAGCTCGTGGAGCGTGCCGGCACCCCGACCCTCGTCGAGGGCTCGGCGCAGCGCTGGTTCGCCGACGGGTTCATCGCGGCCCACCCGGAGCGGACGACGGGCCTGCTGCACACCCTGCAGGAGGCGGACCGCCATTCCTACGCGCGCTTGTGCGAGGCGCTGGCCGACTTCGACGTGCGCGGGCGCCTCGGGGAGATCGCCGTCCCCGTCCTCACGATCCACGGCGTGGCGGACCAGGTCACCCCGCCCTCGGCGGGCGAGGAGATCGCCGCCGCGGTGCCGGGCACCGTGACCCACGTGTTCGACGAGACCGCCCATCAGGCCCCCCTCGAGCAGCCCGAGCGCACCGCCGCGGCCCTGGCCGCCTTCCCGGCGCGCTGAGCCGCCC
>NZ_JABFAZ010000094.1:0-3093 GCF_017168505.1 Micrococcus sp. KRD077
CTCCCGCCCTGCCCCGCACGACGACGCCCCCACCACGAGGAGAGACTGCGCATGAGCGCCGAGCAGCCCATCGGGCACGACATGGACCGCACCTCCCAGGAGGTGCTCGACGCGGGCATGGCCGTGCGCCGCGAGGTCCTGGGCGACGCCCACGTGGACCGCGCCGAGGCGAGGAAGGACGCCACCACCGAGGACTTCCAGAACCTGATCACCCGCTACGCATGGGGGACGATCTGGACGCGGCCCGGTCTGGACCGGCGGATGCGCTCAGCCGTGACCATCTCCGCCATGGTGGCCGGCGGCTACTGGGACGAGTGCGCCATGCACCCGCGCGCCGCCCTGCGCAACGGCCTGACCCGGGAGGAGATCCAGGAGATCCTCCTGCAGACCGCGGTCTACGCCTCCGTGCCGGCGGCGAACATCGCGTTCAAGCTCGCCCAGGAGGACGCCGACCTCGCCGAGGGCAGGCCGCTCTGAGCGCAACGTTCACAGCGCGCACGAGGCCCCATGCCCGGGAAGGACATGGGGCCTCGTCTGCGCGCTGATCAGTCGAGCTCGACGACCACCGGCTGATCGAGGGAGAGGCCGCCCCCGGAGACCTTGACCTGGGTGATCTCGGTCCCTGCCGGAACGTCGAACCACAGGTAGCCGCTGGCCACGTTGCCCGGGTTGGTCGGCTCGATGTTCATGCCGTTCTCGGTGCCGTAGATCGATGCGTCCGTGCTGTAGCTGTACTCGGCCCCGTCTGCGCTGACGAGCTTCACGCTGTCGGCGAAGAACGTCCGCTCCTCCTTGGCGTTGTTCTTCGCGCTGATCTGCACGGGCACGAACTCGCCCTGGGCCTCCGTGGAGAAGCCGGACGGGCCGACGCTCGCGACGGGCGTATCGACCGACTCAACGGTCGTGGCCCAGTCGCCCACGGTGAACTCCTGGCCGAGGCCGACCTTGGCTGCCTCGTCGCTGGAGCTGGTCTCGCCCTGGGAGGCGGCCTCTCCGCCCCCCTCCGAGGTGCTGTTCGAACCGCCGCCCATCATGGAGGCGAGGACGGCGATCACGATCAGGGCGAGCAGGCCGATCAGGGCGTACTTGAGACACCCCCCTTTCTTCTTCGCGGGGGGCTGCACGACATTGCCGTTGGCGTCGTAATACACAGGATTGCTCTTGCGGGCCACGATGCTCCTTCGGGAGGGCGCAGTGATGTCACATGCCGTTGTGGCCAACGGCTGCCATGCACGGCGCGTGAATTGAGTAATGAATGATGGGAGTATCGCATGCCGTAGAGGAAGCTGGGAGTACTCCCCGGAGCATCGCGTTCCAGCTGGCCCAGGAGGTCTTCGCCCGGCACGATGCCGACCTTGCCGACGCCGGGTCCGGCGTCGTGCTGGGCATGTGGGACCCGGCCGGCCTCCTCTACGGCCTCGGACTCATGGCCGTGGCGGCCGTGACCCTTGTCCGCCGCGCCCCGTTCGGCGGGTCGATCATGGTGCGGGTGGCCCGCTGCACTTGTGACCCTTCTGGCGGCCGTTCCACCCCGGAGAAGGGTCAGAACCGCAGTCGATTCGCGGGGGCCGGTGCTACGGTCGGGCCGAGCCGCCCCACCCCCACTCTCGGAAGGACACCCATGCGTGAGCGCGTCGCCCTGATCGGAGCCGGCCCGTCCGGCATGGCCCTGCTGAGGAGCCTCGCCCTGGCCGAGGACGCGGGGGCGGCGGTCCCGGAGGTCGTGGCGTTCGAGCGCCAGGACGACTGGGGCGGCCAGTGGAACCTGGACTGGCGCACCGGCGCGGACCGCCACGGCGAGCCCGTGCACTCCGCCATGTACCGGGACCTGTGGATCAACGGGCCCAAGGAGTGCATGGAGTACCCGGACTACCCGTTCGATGCGCATTTCGGCCGCGCCGTGTCCTCGTACCTCCCGCGGGAGGCCATGCGGGACTACATCGTGGGCCGGGTGGCCGAGGTGGCCGGGCGCATCCGCCCGCAGATCCGGTTCGCCACGGCCGTCCGCTGGGTGCAGCCGCTCGACGACGGCGGGTTCGGGGTGACCTCGGAGGACCTGGTCACGCGCGAGGCCGTCACCGAGCGGTTCGACCGCGTCGTGGTGGCCACCGGGCACTTCCACACCCCGCACCTGCCGTCCTGGCCCGGCGTGGAGACCTTCCCCGGGCAGGTCCAGCACGCCCACGACTACCGAAGCCCGGAGCCGTACACGGGCCGTCGCGTGCTCGTGGTGGGCTCCTCCTACTCCGGGCAGGACCTGGCCCTGCAGCTGCACCGCGCCGGCGCCGCCCACGTGACCACCGCCTACCGTGCCCGCCCGCAGGACATCGCGTGGCCGGCCGGCATGGACGAGGCCCCCGAGGTGCAGGGGTTCGACGGTGCGGAGGTCACCTTCGCGGACGGCTCCACCGCCGAGTACGACGCCGTGCTGCTGTGCACCGGCTACCGCCACCACTACCCCTTCCTGCCGGGCGAGCTGGCGCTGGCCGGCCCGAACCTGCTGGCCCCGTTCGGGCTGTGGAAGGGCGTGGTCTGGCACGCCGACCCGCGCGTGCTCTACCTGGGTGCCACCCAGCAGCTGTTCACCCTGACGCTCCTGGACGCGCAGGCCTTCTTCGCCCGCGACGTGCTGCTCGGCCGCGTCCCGGTGCCCGGCGATGAGGAGCGTCGGGCCGACATGGACGCCTGGTTCGAGCGGATGACGCGGATCGACGGGCCGCCGGCCGCGCTGGCCTACCAGGGCGCGTACATCCAGGACCTGTCCTCCCACACGGACTGCCCGGAGGTGGACGTCGAGGCGGTGGCCCGCACCTTCCTCGAGATGCGCGACGCCCGGATCGAGGACGTCCGGACGTTCCGCGACCGGCGGCACCGCTCGACCGTGACCGGCACGCTGGCCGCGGCGCACCCGGTGCCGTGGATGGACCGCCCGGACGACTCCCTCGAGGAGTACCTCCGCCGCTTCCCGGCCTGACCCCCCACCCTGCCCTTCCCGTTCCGAATCCACTGCACTTCCGACCCTTCTGGCGGCCGTTCCGGGCCTCAGAAGGGTCAGAACCGCAGTCGATTCGCGGGGGCGGGTGCTGGTGCTGG
>NZ_JABFAZ010000095.1:0-1431 GCF_017168505.1 Micrococcus sp. KRD077
AGTTGAGTCCCTGATAGTGGTGTAACCCTCCCCGGTCACCGACACCGTCCCCTGCACGGACGCGGTCACCGTGGGAGCCTTCGAGCGAACCTTCCAGAGCACTCTCGAAAGGGACATCACCACGATGACCGCTCCTCACATTGTCGACCCTGAACGCCTGTTGCGCGAAGCCCTCGGCGAAGCCTCACCAGATCTGCTGCGTCACCTGCTCCAGACCATCATCAACGCCCTGCTCAGCGCCGACGCCGACGCGGTCTGCGGGGCCGAGTACGGCACCGCCTCCGAGTCCCGCACCACCCAGCGCAACGGCTACCGCCACCGACCCCTCGACACCCGCGCCGGCACCATCGACGTGGCCATCCCGAAACTCCGGGCCGGTACGTACTTCCCTGATTGGCTCCTGGAACGCCGGAAGAGAGCCGAGTCCGCGTTGATCACGGTGGTCGCTGACTGCTACCTGGCCGGGGTCTCAACCCGCCGCATGGACAAACTCGTGCGACAGCTCGGCATCGACTCGCTCTCGAAGTCCCAGGTCAGCCGCATGGCCACCGAGCTGGATGAGCACATCGAAGCCTTCCGGCACCGGCCCCTGAGCGATACCGGCCCGTTCGTGTTCCTCGCCGCGGACGCCCTGACCATGAAGGTTCGCGAGGGTGGTCGGGTGATCAACGCGGTGGCCATGGTCGCCACCGGCGTCAACGCCGACGGGCGCCGCGAGGTCCTTGGGCTGCGCGTGGCCACCACGGAGTCAGGGGCGGCGTGGAACGAGTTCTTCGCGGACCTGGTGGCCCGCGGCCTGACAGGGGTCAAGCTCGTCACCTCGGACTCCCACCGAGGCCTCGTGGAAGCAGTGGCGGCGAACCTGCCCGGAGCGGTCTGGCAGCGCTGCCGCACGCACTACGCGGCCAACCTGATGGCCGTGACTCCGAAGTCCATGTGGCCGGCGGTGAAGGCCATGCTTCACAGCGTCTACGACCAGCCCGACGGGCCCGCGGTGCACGCCCAGTTCGACCGGCTCCTGGACTACGTGCAGGACAGGTTGCCCGCGGTGACCGCCCACCTCGACGCCGCACGGGAGGACATCCTCGCGTTCACCGGCTTCCCCAAGGACGTGTGGTCCCAAATCTGGTCCAACAACCCTGCCGAGCGCCTCAATCGGGAGATCCGGCGCCGCACGGACTCCGTGGGGATCTTCCCCAACCGAGAGGCCGTCATCCGGTTGGTCGGGGCGGTGTTGGCCGAGCAGACGGATGAGTGGGCAGAGGGCCGCCGGTACCTCGGACTCGAGCTGCTGGCCCGCTGCTCAGGTCTGGATGCGGACACGACATCCACGACCATCCTGGGCACGGAGGTGATGCCGACCTTGGAGACCTGACCGACTCAAGCCCCCACCGCCTCGAAGACGGTTACACCACTTCCAGGGACTTGACC
>NZ_JABFAZ010000096.1:0-699 GCF_017168505.1 Micrococcus sp. KRD077
ATGCAATCCTGATCACCCCCACCGGCGACGTCACCGAGGAGCAGGTCAACGGCCTGGAGGACTTCCAGCAGCACGTCGGCGGCTACGTGGAGGCCCTGTCCTCCGACGATGGCGACCACACCATCTGGCTCAACGAGGAGGGCAAGATCGCCGGCCTGCCGGTCAACTCCAAGGGTCACCGGATCGTCCACGAGCTGACCATCCTCGCCCCGGACGACGTCATCGTCGGCCCGGTGCTGATCACCGGCGACCTGGCCGACGACGGGGAGACCTACCTGCCCCCCACCAAGGCTCTGCGCGAGCGGCTCGGCCTCGACGACTGAGCCCCGCGGGCGGGCGGGCCCCGCGGCCCGCCCGCCCCGGCCGCGCCGGGGCCACCCACGAATCCCACGCCCCTGTTGCGCGATCCCTCTTACGCGTGTATGGTTATACACATCAGCAGGGGTTATCCGGACCCCCGCACCCCTGACGAAAGGGACTCCGATGACCAAGGCCACGATGATCCACCCCGACGGCACCACCGCCGACGTCGAGCTCCACACCATCCCCGCTGACATCGACCGCCTGCTGGGCGCCACCGCTGAGGTCTACAACCCCGGCGACTACGACGGCATGGACGGCGACTGGTCGCTCTGGGCCGACGCCCGCCACAGTTCCTCCCGCCCGTTCAACTCCACGGCCACCGAGATGATCCACGAC
>NZ_JABFAZ010000097.1:0-2339 GCF_017168505.1 Micrococcus sp. KRD077
CCCCCACACCCCCGTGACCACCTCCGAAGGAGTAGGACATGACCACCCCCCGCTACGTGATGGCCATCGACCAGGGCACCACGTCCACGCGCGCGATCCTCTTCGACCACAGTGGGGCCATCGTGTCCACTGGTCAGCGCGAACACGAGCAGATCTTCCCGCGCGCCGGCTGGGTGGAGCACGACCCGGTGGAGATCTGGACAAACACCCGCGAGGTCATCGGCGAGGCCCTGGCCCGCGCCGAGGTGACCCGACACGACGTCGCCGCCGTGGGCATCACGAACCAGCGTGAGACCACCGTGGTGTGGGACCGCAACACCGGCAAGCCGGTGTACAACGCCATCGTGTGGCAGGACACCCGCACCGACCACCTCTGCGAGCGCCTGGCCGGCGACGTCGGCGCGGACCGCTACAAGGAGCGCGTCGGGCTGCCCCTGGCCACGTACTTCTCCGGCCCCAAGGTGGCCTGGATTCTGGAGAACGTGGACGGTGCCCGGGAGGCCGCCGAGAACGGCGACCTCATCTTCGGCACCACGGACTCGTGGCTCGTGTGGAATCTCACCGGCGGCGGCGAGGGCGGCCGGCACGTCACCGACGTCACCAACGCCTCCCGCACCATGCTGATGAACCTGGACACCCTCGACTGGAACGAGGAGATCTGCGCGGACATGGGCATCCCGATGTCCATGCTTCCGGAGATCGTCAGCTCCTCCGCCGAGGTGGGCACCGTATCCGGCCAGCAGCTGCTGCGCGAGACGCCGATCACCGGCATCCTGGGCGACCAGCACGCGGCGACCTTCGGCCAGGCGTGCTTCGAGGTCGGCCAGGCCAAGAACACGTACGGCACCGGCAACTTCATGCTGATCAACACCGGTGAGGAGCCGGTGCACTCGGACAACGGCCTGCTCACCACGGTGGCGTACCGCATTGGCGACCAGAAGCCGGTGTACGCGCTGGAGGGCTCGATCGCCGTCACCGGCTCGCTGATCCAGTGGCTGCGGGACAACCTCGGGATGATCGGCAGCGCCCCGGAGGTCGAGACCCTGGCCGCCGGCGTGGAGGACAACGGCGGCGTGTACTTCGTCCCCGCGTTCTCCGGCCTCTTCGCCCCGCACTGGGACGCCGCGGCCCGCGGCGTCATGGTGGGCATGACCCGTTACGTCAACAAGGGGCACATCGCCCGCGCGGCGCTCGAGGCTACCGCCTTCCAGAGCCGCGAGGTCCTGGACGCCATGAACGCGGACTCCGGCGTGGACCTCACCGAACTGAAGGTCGACGGTGGCATGGTCGCCAACGAGCTGCTCATGCAGTTCCAGGCGGACCTGCTGCGCGTGCCCGTCGTGCGCCCCAAGGTCATCGAGACCACCGCTCTCGGCGCCGCCTACGCCGCAGGCCTGGCGGTGGGGTTCTGGGCGTCCCAGGACGAGCTCGTGGCCAACTGGGAAGAGGACAAGCGCTGGGAGCCCACCACGGACGAGGAGGAGGTTGAGCGCGCCCTGCGGCTGTGGAAGAAGGCCGTGGAACGCTCCCGCGACTGGGTCGACGAGGACGTCGAGTCGGCCCAGGGCTGAGCCGTCCGGTCCGTAGGTCGGTCCGGCCGGCCCCGTGCGCCCCGTGCGCCCCGGGCCGGTCCGGGCCCTCCAGAAGGACCCCGAGCAGCACTACCCCCTCGTCGGCCGCCTGCGCGCGGAGCGGGGCGGGGGTCGGTGCCGTTGCCATCGGTGCAGCGGCCAGGCCCGAGGTGCCCGGCTGCTCCGACGTCAAGCTGTCCTCACCCAGGGCGTCCTCTTCCCCCGCCGCTTCCGCCCAAGGCGGCGGTGGCCAGGCAGGCGAAGTAGTCCGCATCCACGTTCCGGCCGTCCTTGATGGCGCTCCGATGTGGAATCTCCTCGGAGAGGTTCTCCTCGTCCGCGTTGTTCGCCGAGGCCACCACCTTTTCGAGGCCGGCCACCTCGGGCCGGAGTTCGCGCGCCCGTCGTCGCATCCTGCCCTCGCCGGTCCACTCATGGGTGCGTTCGGTGAAGGCGTCGAGTGGGTTCTCACACGCAGACAATCGGCGTGCTCGTTCGACGACGTTGGACGCCAGGATGTCCCGGAGCATCGTCATCTTGCCGGTTCCGGGGAGGCCGTTCACACCTGTAAGCGGCCATGAAAAGCTGCCCATAGGTGGCCAGGGAATGACCCGCTGACGGCCATGAGGACTGCCCAGTGATGGCCATCTGGTTTGCCCGCGTTGCTCGTTGCCCGCCGCGTCGTGAGCCGGCGGGGGCCTCCTCCCCGGGTTGGATATCGGTGTCGAATCGAATCCAGCGAGGAAGAGGCCCTGAATGAAGGATGCC
>NZ_JABFAZ010000098.1:0-454 GCF_017168505.1 Micrococcus sp. KRD077
CCTTTTACACGATGGAATGAACTTACTTTTTACGAAATTATGCGTATTTTATAAACAAATATCATTGATATAACGGTAAATGTAAGCGTTTACAACAGAAATAACAGCATGCTACGATATTTTTGTGAATTCACTGATTCAAGTATTTTAAGTCAATATGAGGAGGGATGTTATGAGCGATTCTGAGAAAGAAATTTTAAAAAGAATTAAAGATAATCCGTTTATTTCACAACGTGAACTTGCTGAGGCAATTGGATTATCTAGACCCAGCGTAGCAAACATTATTTCAGGATTAATACAAAAGGAATATGTTATGGGAAAGGCATATGTTTTAAATGAAGATTATCCTATTGTTTGTATTGGCGCAGCGAATGTAGATCGTAAGTTTTATGTGCATAAAAATTTAGTTGCAGAAACATCAAATCCTGTAACGTCAACACGCTCTATTGGTGGC